>NZ_JBEXDT010000028.1:26769-80252 GCF_040605905.1 Nonomuraea sp. NPDC005501
CAGCTGGGGGCCGAGAACGCGGGCCGGGCCCGGGCGGAGCAGCTGGGGGCCGAGAACGCGGGCCGGGCCCGGGCGGAGCAGCTGGGGGCCGAGAACGCGGGCCGGGCCCGGGCGGAGCAGCTGGGGGCCGAGAACTCGGGCCGGGCGGAGCAAGTCGGGGCGGAGAACGCGGGGCGGGCCAGGATGGAGCAGGAGGAGACCTAGCCGCGCGGCCGGTGGCCGGGGAGGACCGTCCTGGACAGGCGCCAGCCACGGTCAGCGGTTGGCGCCCGGCGTGCCGTACCTATCCAGAACGGCATCCCGCCGCGGTGATCCTGGCGCGCAGGATCACCGAAGACGGAACGTCAGACGCGCGGGGACTCGCCTGCCGGCCGATCGGCCGTAAGGACGTCCTCGCCTCGCAGAAGGGCGTGCACTTCCGACTCGCGGAAGCGCCGGTGCCCTCCGGGGGTGCGGATACTGCTGATGCGGCCTGCCGCAGCCCAGCGCGTAACCGTCTTTGGGTCTACCCGGAAGAGGGCGGCAACCTCTCCTGGGGTCAGCAGACGCTCGCTGCTACTCTCCACCAATCTCTCCCCCTCGCATCCCGCTTCCTGCCAGCGGGCGGACAGGTAACAAGTGTGTCGAGCGAAGCCTGATTTATCCGTGGTTTTCGACAAAGATCACGGGTTGTTATCAGCTGACTGCCCGATTGTTATATGATAGAGCCTCTTTGGGGCTCTCGTGGGTGTTTCTTTACGAAACTCCCTGACTGGGAACAGTAGCAGCGCTCGCGCCGGATGCGAAGAGCGACCGCACTAGCCGGCGAGTAACCTCGACGTGTGCGTCCCGTTCTCGTTTACACCCTGTTGAGGATTGTTCTCTTCCTCGTGACCGCCGGCCTGCTCTTCCTGCTGGGTCTGCAAAACCTGTTCTGGCTGATCGTCGTCTCATTCTTGGTCAGCGGAGTCGTGAGCTATGTCGTGCTGTCCAAGCAGCGAGACTCCATGAGCACACGCCTCACCAACAAGATCAACCGGCCGAAGCCGCACGACGACTAGGGCAGGGGGAACATGCCAATCCGGGCATGGTACTCCCGTCCGAGTCTCGTCGTGTCGCTACCAACCAGTAGTCCGCCGGGGTGGGCCAGAAACGCCTTCACCCCGATGCCGCGCTCCCGCCCGGGATTCCAACTGAGCGCCTTACCTGTCATCGGATGAATGGCCGCGATCCCCTCACGGGGCACCGCGCCCGGTCCGGCCGAGTCGTGGCCGCCGGGATTGTTCATCCAGCGCTGGTGGCCGCCCACGTAGACGGCCGCCCCGGTGACCGACACCGCGTAGAGCGAGTCGCCGCCGGTGCTGTTGACCCAGGTGGGCCGCACCTCCGAGGCCGTCGCGTACGTCTCGAACCTGGCGGCCGAGTCGCACAGCCGGCCGCTGCGCGGTCCTCCCGTGGTGACGACCACGAAGTAGCGGCCGTCCGGTGAGACGTCGAGGCCGCGCACGTACGAGGGGAACGCGCGCATGCACGCGGGCGCGTACGCGGTGGTCCGCCAGGGTGCGACGCGGGCCGTGGCGCCGGCGACGTCGATCAGCCCGAGCTGCGGCCGTGAGCGCCCGCCCAGGGTGGTGAAGCTGCCGTCGACCACCAGCCGGTCGGCCGTCGCGGCCAGCGCGGTGACCTTCACCTTGGGCGTCAGCGGAGCGCCCGGTGTGATCGCGAAGCGCGGGTCGGCCGCCCCGGTGACGGCGTCCAGCCGGGCCAGCGCCGTGCGGGGCCCGGTGAAGTCGCCTCCGGCGTACACCTGGGAGCCGCGCCGGGCCAGCGTGGTGACCATGCCGCCCGTGACCCGCGGCGCGAAGCCCGGCACCGCCGAGCCGTCGGCCAGCCTGAGCCGGGCCAGCGGCCCCAGGGGGGCGCCGTCGACCTCGGGGAAGTCGCCGCCCACGTAGACCGTGCCGTCGTCGCCGGCGGCCAGGGCGTGGACGGGGCCGTCGACCTCCGGCGCGAAGCCGGGCAGGATCCGCCCGGTGGCCAGGTCGTAGGCGAACAGGTTGTCGCGCGCCACCGTGCCGGACCGGTCGGCGCCGGAGACCTCGGTGAACGAGCCCCCCACCACCACGGTGCCGCCGACCAGCGCGATCGCGTTCACGATGCCGTCGAGGACGTGCGGCGTGGTGTCGACCGGGTCGGCCGACACCACCCGGGCGTGCGCGACGGGGGCGGTCGCGAGGAGCGCCGCGAGTGTGACTCGGGAAAACATTCGCCAAGTTTTAGCAGACTCTTCGTGGTTATACGCTTACTTTCCGTTGATTGTCGCCGTGGCCATAGGCTTGGTCCCATGACGCGTGCTCAGTTGGACAAGCAGCCGGACGAGGTCGCCGCGATGTTCGATCGCACCGCCCGGCGCTACGACCTCGTCAACGATGTGCTCACGCTGGGCCAGGTGCGCCTGTGGCGCAAGGCCGTCGCCCACGCCGTCGACGCGGGACCCGGCGAGCTGGTCCTCGACCTCGGCGCCGGCACGGGCACCTCGACCGACACCTTCACCACGCTGGGAGCGCGCGCGATCGCCTGCGACTTCTCGCTGGGCATGCTCCACACCGGTGTGCGCAGGCGCGGGGGCAACGCGCTGAGCGGGCCGGGCGTGCCGTTCGTCGCGGGGGACGCGATGCGGCTGCCCTTCGCCGACGACTCCTTCGACGCGGTGACCATCTCGGTGGCGCTGCGCAACGTCCACGACACCGCCCAGGCGCTGCGCGAGATGCTGCGGGTCACCAGGCCGGGCGGGCGCCTCGTGGTGCTGGAGTTCTCCCGCGTGACGGTGCCGGCCTTCGATCTCGTCTACCGCCAGTACCTGATGCGGCTTCTTCCCGTGGTGGCCCGCGTCTTCGGGTCCAACGGCGCCTCCTACGACTACCTCGCCGAGTCGATCAGGGACTGGCCCGACCAGGCGACCCTGGCCCGCACGATGCAGGGGGCCGGCTGGAAGCGGGTGGCCTGGCGCAACCTGGACCTGGGGATCGTGGCCATCCACCGGGGGTTCAAACCGGCCTGAGCCGGGTCCACGATGCGGGACACGCCGGGACGGGGTTGAGCGAAATTCGCTTCCGGCGACGGTTTGGTCAAAGCGGCAGGCCCCGACTGCCACTATGTACCGGAAAAGCGTTAGACTGCGGGCCGACAAGTTTGTGAAGGGGTTCACAAAGGAACGAAGGCGCCAGACACCCCGAGGCCTTCGAGCGTGTAGGACAGGAACAGTCCAGTGACCGTGCCCACAGCCAGAAAGCCTGACGACGATGCCGACGTCATCGTCGTCGGCGCCGGTCCCGCCGGTTCCGCCACCGCTTTCCACCTCGCCCGGGCCGGGCTCGACGTGCTGCTTCTGGAGAAGACCACCTTCCCCCGGGAGAAGGTCTGCGGCGACGGGCTGACGCCCCGCGCGGTCAAGCAGCTGATGAACATGGGCATCGACATCGACGCCCCCGGCTGGGTGCGCAACAAGGGCCTGCGGGTCGTCGGCGGCGGCCTGCGCTTCGAGCTCGACTGGCCCCAGCTGGAGCGCTTCCCCGACTTCGGCCTCGTGCGCACCCGGCAGGACTTCGACCAGATCGTCGCCGCCAATGCCGTCAAGGCCGGGGCGCGGCTGATGGAGGGCGTCAACGTCAGCGGCCCGGTCCTCGACGACCGCAGCGGCCACGTGGTCGGGGTGACGACCAAGGACGGCGGCACCTACCGGTCCCGGATCGTGGTGGCCGCCGACGGCAACAGCACCCGGCTGGCCCTCGGCATGGGGCTGCACAAGCGCGAGGACCGCCCGATGGGCGTGGCCGTGCGCACCTACTTCACCAGCCCCCGCCACGACGACGACTACCTGGAGACCTGGCTGGAGCTCTGGGACGACGAGACGCTGCTGCCCGGCTACGGCTGGGTGTTCGGCGTCGGCGACGGCACCGCCAACGTCGGCCTCGGGCTGCTCAACACCAGCGCCCAGTTCAAGAACATCGACTACCGCGACCTGCTCAAGCGGTGGTGCAGGGCGATGCCCGCCGAATGGGGCTTCACCGAGGAGAACATGACGGCCCCCATCCGCGGCGCCGCGCTCCCCATGGCCTTCAACCGGCAGCCCCACTACACGCGCGGCCTCGTCCTGGTCGGCGACTCCGGCGGCGCGATCAACCCGTTCAACGGCGAGGGCATCGCGTACGCCATGGAGACCGGCGAGATCGCGGCCGAGGTCATCGAGCGGGCCCTGCGCAGGGACACGACGCCCGCCCAGCGCGAGCGCACCCTGCGCGCCTATCCTGACGTGCTGAAGGACGCCTACGGCGGGTACTTCACCCTTGGCCGGTGGTTCGTCGAGGCCATCGGCAAGCCCGGCGTCATGAGCTTCGGCACCCGCCATGGTCTGCCGCACCCGAGGCTGATGCGCTTCGCGCTCAAACTCCTTGGTAATCTCACCGACCGGCGGGGCAATGCGTCAGACAAGATCATCAACGCACTCTCGAAGGTCGCGCCGCCAGCATGAATCCCGCACACACCCGGCACATCCATAGACCAGGCTGCGCGCCCGCGCGCGCGGCGACTCCAGAGGAGGCGTAGCGATGGACCTTTACGTGCCCATCCTGGTGCTCGCCGTTCTCGCGGGGGGCTTCGCGATCTTCTCGGTCGCCATCGCCCCCTTCACCGGACCCAAGCGCTGGAACCGCGCCAAGCTTGACGCCTACGAATGCGGCATCGAGCCGACGCCCCAGCCGGTCGGTGGCGGACGGTTCCCGCTCAAGTACATGGTGACCGCGATGCTCTTCATCGTGTTCGACATCGAGATCATCTTCCTCTACCCGTGGGCCGTGTCGTTCGCCCCGCTGCACGGCGACGACGGCCGTGTGCTCGCCTCGGGCCTCGGCATCTTCGCGCTGGTCGAGATGCTGCTGTTCATCGTCACCGTGCTCGCGGCCTACGCGTACGTGTGGCGCCGCAAGGGTCTGGACTGGGACTGAAAATGGGACTTGAAGAGAAACTCCCCAGCGGCTTCATCCTCAGCACGGTCGAGCAGGCCGCGGGATGGGCGCGCAAGAACTCCGTGTGGCCGGCCACCTTCGGCCTCGCCTGCTGTGCCATCGAGCTGATGGCCACCGGTGGCCCCCACTACGACCTGGCGCGCTTCGGCATGGAGCGCGCTTCGGCGTCTCCCCGCCAGGCCGACCTGATGATCGTCGCGGGTCGCGTGTCGCAGAAGATGGCCCCGGTGCTGCGGCAGATCTACGACCAGATGGCCGAGCCGAAGTGGGTCATCGCGATGGGCGTGTGCGCCTCCAGCGGCGGCATGTTCAACAACTACGCGATCGTGCAGGGCGTCGACCACGTCGTGCCGGTCGACATCTACCTGCCGGGCTGCCCGCCGCGGCCCGAGATGCTGATCGACGCGATCGTCAAACTACACGACAAGATCCAGAACATGAAGTTCGGCGCGCACCGGGCCAAGCAGATCGACGAGCTCGAACTGCGGGCCCTGCGCCAGCTTCCGCTGATCGACCAGGGGGCTGCCAAGTGACCTCCCCAGACAACCTCCCCGAGGTCCCCGGGGCCGAGGTCCCGGCGGCTCCGGAGGTGCCCGAGGCGCCGGTCGTCCGGCGCGGCATGTTCGGCACGTCCGACTCGGGTGACACCTCGGGCTACGGCGGCCTGGTGGTGCGGCGGGCGCCGCAGCTGTCCACGCCCCGCCCGTACGGGAGCTACTTCGACGAGATCGTCGACACCCTGGCCCTCGACGACGCCATCGAGCGCGTGGTCGTCGACCGGGGCGAGCTGACCCTGCACGTCAAGCGCGAGCGCCTCGTCGAGGTCTGCCAGAAGCTGCGCGACGACCCGGCCCTGCGCTTCGAGCTGTCGCTCGGCGTGTCCGGCGTCCACTACCCGCACCTGGCGGGCGAGGAGCTGCACGCCGTCCTGCACCTGTGCTCGATCACGCACAACCGGCGCGTCCGGGTCGAGGTGAGCTGCCCCGACTCCGACCCGCACATCCCCTCGACGGTCGGCGTCTACCCGGGCCACGACTGGCACGAGCGTGAGACGTACGACTTCTTCGGCATCGTCTTCGACGGCCACCCCGCGCTGACCCGGATCATGATGCCGGACGACTGGGACGGCCACCCGCAGCGCAAGGACTACCCGCTCGGCGGCATCCCGGTCGAGTACCGCGGCGCCACGGTGCCTTCGCCGGACCACAGGAGGGCATACTCGTGACCACTGGCTACGACGAGGCGACCGAGGGCAAGGTCTACTCGGTCTCCGGCGCCGACTGGGACGAGATCGTCACCGCCGGGGTGCGCGACTCCGACGCCGAGCGCCTGGTCGTCAACATGGGCCCGCAGCACCCGTCCACGCACGGCGTGCTCCGCCTGGTCCTGACTCTCGACGGTGAGACGGTCACCGAGGCGCGCGGCGTCATCGGCTACCTCCACACCGGCATCGAGAAGAACATGGAATACCGGACGTGGACCCAGGGCACCACGTTCGTCACCCGCATGGACTACCTGTCGCCGATCTTCAACGAGACGGCGTACTGCCTGGGCGTGGAGAAGCTCCTCGGCATCGAGGACCGCGTCCCGGACCGGGCCCAGGCCATCCGGGTCATGATGATGGAGCTCAACCGCATCTCCTCGCACCTGGTCGCGATGGGCACGTTCGGCATGGAGCTGGGCGCGACCACGCCGTTCCTCTTCGGCTACCGCGACCGCGAGATGATCATGGATCTCTTCGAGTACATCACCGGTCTGCGGATGAACCACGCCTACATCCGCCCCGGCGGCGTGAGCGTGGACCTGCCCGCGGGCGCGGTCGACAAGGTCGGCGAGTTCCTCAAGGAGATGCCCAAGCGGATCAAGGACATCCGCAAGCTCCTCGACGCCAACCCGGTCTACCTCAGCCGCACCCGCGACGTCGCCTACCTCGACCTGACCGGCTGCATGGCCCTCGGCATCACCGGGCCGATCCTGCGCGCCGCCGGCCTGCCGTGGGACCTGCGCAAGTCGCAGCCCTACTGCGGGTACGAGACCTACGAGTTCGAGGTGGCCACCGAGCGCGGCGCCGACGTGTACTCCCGTTACCTCGTGCGCATGCGCGAGATGGAGGAGTCGCTCAAGATCGTCGAGCAGGCCCTCGACCGCATCGCCGGCCCGCTCAAGGGCGACCCCGTGATGATCGAGGACAAGAAGATCGGCTGGCCCGCGCAGCTCGCGCTCGGCCCCGACGGCTTCGGCAACTCGCCCGATCACATCGCGCACATCATGGGCAGCTCCATGGAGGCCCTCATCCACCACTTCAAGCTGGTGACCGAGGGCTTCCGGGTGCCGGCCGGGCAGGCGTACGCCTCGATCGAGTCGCCGAAGGGCGAGCTCGGCGCCCACGTGATCAGCGACGGGGGCACCCGCCCCTACCGCGTGCACTTCCGCGAGCCGTCCTTCTGCAACCTGCAGGGCTTCCCCGCGATGGCGGAGGGCGGCCAGATCGCCGACGTCATCGCCGCGGTGGCTTCTATCGACCCCGTCATGGGAGGTGTGGACCGGTGACTTATTCACCGGAAGTCCGTGAGCGTCTCGAGCGGGACGCCAAGGAGATCATCGGCCGCTACCCCAAGGCGCGCTCCGCCCTGCTGCCGCTGCTCCACCTGGTGCAGTCGGAGGACGGCTACGTCTCCGACGCCGGCCAGGAGTTCTGCGCGGAGATGCTGGGCCTCAGCAAGGCCGAGGTCGTCGGCGTCTCCACCTTCTACACCATGTACAAGCGCAGGCCCGCCGGCGACTACCACGTCGGCGTGTGCATCAACTCGCTGTGCGCGGTCATGGGCGGCGACCAGATCTGGGAGGAGCTGAGCGAGCACGTCGGCGTCGGTCACGAGGAGACCACCTCCGACGGCAAGGTCTCGCTGGAGCGCCTGGAGTGCAACGCCGCCTGCGACTTCGCCCCGGTCATGATGGTCAACTGGGAGTTCTTCGACAACCAGACGCCCGACTCCGCCAAGCAGCTCGTGGACGACCTGCGTGACGGCAAGGACGTGCGGCCGACCCGGGGCCCGAAGAAGCTGTGCACCTTCAAGGAGGCCTCGCGCGTGCTCGCCGGCCTGCCCGACGACCTCGCGGGCGAGGGCCCGTCGGCCGCCGGCGCCTCGCTGGAGGGCCTGAAGGTCGCCAAGGCCAACGGATGGAAGGCCCCAGAGGCATGAGCGTCACCCTGACTCCCGTCCTGACCGCCAACTGGGACCGTCCCGACTCCTTCACCCTCGACGGCTACGGGCCGTACGAGGCGGCCAAGAAGGCGCTCGGCATGGACCCCGACGCGGTCATCCAGGCCGTCAAGGACTCCGGCCTGCGCGGCCGCGGCGGCGCGGGCTTCCCGACCGGCATGAAGTGGGGCTTCATCCCGCAGGGCGACGGCAAGCCGCACTACCTCGTCGTCAACGCCGACGAGTCGGAGCCGGGCACCTGCAAGGACATCCCGCTTATGATGGCCAACCCCCACTCGCTGGTCGAGGGCGTCATCATCACGGCCTACGCCATCCGCGCCAACCACGCCTTCATCTACGTGCGCGGCGAGGTGCTGCACGTCATCCGCCGGCTGCACGCGGCCGTGCGCGAGGCGTACGAGAAGGGCTACCTGGGCACCGACATCTTCGGCTCCGGCTACGACCTGGAGCTCGTCGTGCACAGCGGTGCCGGGGCGTACATCTGCGGCGAGGAGACGGCGCTGCTCGACTCGCTCGAAGGCTTCCGGGGCCAACCTCGACTCAAGCCTCCGTTCCCGGCCGTGGCGGGCCTGTACGCCTCGCCTACTGTCGTGAACAACGTGGAGTCCGTGGCGAGTGTTCCCTCGATCATCGCCAACGGGGCCGACTGGTTCGCCGGGATGGGCACCGAGAAGTCCAAGGGCTTCGGCATCTTCTCGCTGAGCGGCCACGTCACCCGGCCCGGCCAGTACGAGGCGCCGCTGGGCATCACCCTGCGGGAGCTGCTCGACATGGCGGGCGGCATCCGCGAGGGGCACCAGATCAAGTTCTGGACCCCCGGCGGCTCGTCCACGCCGATCTTCACCGACGAGCACCTGGACGTGCCGCTCGACTTCGAGGCGGTCGGCGCCAAGGGCTCCATGCTCGGCACCCGCGCGCTGCAGATCTTCGACGAGACCACCTGTGTGGTCCGCACCGTGCTGCGCTGGACCGAGTTCTACGCCCACGAGTCGTGCGGCAAGTGCACGCCGTGCCGTGAGGGCACCTACTGGCTCAAGCAGGTGCTCAAGCGGCTCGAAGCCGGACAGGGCACCGAGGACGACCTGGTCACCATCACCGACATCGCCGACAACATCCTGGGCCGCTCCTTCTGCGCCCTCGGCGACGGCGCGACCAGCCCGATCCACTCCTCGGTGAAGTACTTCCGCGACGAGTACCTCAAGCACTTCGAGGTCGGCGGCTGCCCGTTCGACGCGAAGAAGTCCACTCTCTGGGGTGACCAGTGACAACAACCGCCGTAGAGACCACCCTGGTGACCCTGTCGATCGACGGGTTCCAGGTCAGCGTCCCCAAGGGCACCCTGATCATCAGGGCGGCCGAGCTGCTGGGCATCCAGATCCCGCGCTTCTGCGACCACCCGCTGCTCGACCCCGCGGCCAACTGCCGCCAGTGCCTCGTGGACATCCCCGACGCGGGCAACGGCCGCGGCTTCCCCAAGCCGCAGCCGTCGTGCGCGATCGAGGTCGCCGAGGGCATGGTGGTGCAGACCCAGCTCACCTCGCCGGTCGCCGAGAAGGCGCAGCGCGCGGCGATGGAGTTCCTGCTGCTCAACCACCCGCTGGACTGCCCGGTCTGCGACAAGGGCGGCGAGTGCCCCCTGCAGAACCAGGCCATGTCCAACGGCCAGGGCGAGTCCCGCTTCCACGAGCACAAGCGGACCTTCCCCAAGCCGCTCCCGCTGTCCACGCAGGTGCTGCTCGACCGTGAGCGGTGCGTCCAGTGCGCCCGCTGCATCCGCTTCTCCGACCAGATCGCCGGCGACCCGTTCATCGAGTTCTTCGAGCGCGGCGCCAAGGAGCAGGTGGGCGTCGCCGACGGCGCGCCGTTCCAGTCCTACTTCTCCGGCAACACCGTGCAGATCTGCCCGGTCGGCGCGCTGACCGGCGCCGCCTACCGGTTCCGGGCGCGGCCGTTCGACCTGGTCTCCACGCCGAGCGCGTGCGAGCACTGCGCGTCCGGCTGCTCGCTGCGCACCGACCACCGGCGCGGCCGGGTCACCCGCCGCCTCGCCGGCAACGACCCGCAGGTCAACGAGGAGTGGAACTGCGACAAGGGCCGCTGGGCGTTCACCTACGCCACGCAGCCCGACCGCCTCAAGACCCCGCTGGTCCGCAACGAGGAGGGCGTGCTCGTGCCCGCCTCGTGGCCGGAGGCGCTGAGCGTCGCAGCCCAGGGCCTGGCCGCCGCCCGCGGCAGGGCCGGCGTCCTCGTCGGCGGGCGCGTCACGGTAGAGGAGGCGTACGGCTACTCCAAGTTCGCCCGCGTCGCCCTCGGCACCAACGACGTCGACTTCCGCGCCCGGCCGCACTCCGCCGAGGAGGCGGCGTTCCTGGCCCACGCGGTCGCCGGTCGGGGCATCGAGATCTCCTACGCCGACCTGGAGAGCGCGCCCGGCGTGCTGCTCGTCGGGTTCGAGCCCGAGGAGGAGTCGCCGATCGTCTTCCTGCGCCTGCGCAAGGCGTGGACGAAGCGCGGCCTCAAGGTCACCGCCATCGCGCCGTTCGCCACCCCGGGCCTGGCCAAGATGGGCGGCACGCTCATCCGCACCGCGCCGGGCGGCGAGGCCGACGCGATCGGCGACCTGGTCGGCAGCCTCCCCGAGGGCACGGTCGTGCTCGCCGGTGAGCGGCTCGCCACCGTCCCGGGCGCCCTGTCCGCCCTCCTCCGGCTCAGCGCCGCCTCCGGCGCCCGGCTGGCCTGGGTGCCGCGCCGGGCCGGTGAGCGCGGCGCGGTCGAGGCGGGCGCACTGCCCAACCTGCTGCCGATCGGCCGGCCGGTCGAGGACGAGAGCGCCAGGGCGGAGATCGCCCGGGCGTGGAACGTCGCCTCGCTGCCCGCCGTCCCCGGCCGCGACACGGCCGGCATCCTGGCCGCCGCCGCGCAGGGCGACCTCGACGCGCTCGTCGTCGCCGGGGTCGACCCCTACGACCTCGCAGACCCGGCCGCCGCGCTGGACGCCCTGGAGCGCACGCCGTTCATCGTCAGCCTGGAGATCCGTGCCAGCGCCGTCACCGACCGGGCCGACGTCGTCCTGCCGGTCGCCGCCGTGCAGGAGAAGGGCGGCACGTTCGTCAACTGGGAGGGCCGCGGACGCTCGTTCGAGGCGCCGCTCAAGGTGCCCGGCCTGCAGAGCGAGCTGGTCGTCCTCGGCAACCTCGCCGACCGCATGGACGTGCACCTCGGCCTGCCGGACGCCAAGACCGTCCGGCGCGAGCTGAGCGCCATCGGCGCCTGGCGCGGCACCCGCGTCGCCGCCCCCGGAGTCTCCACCCGCTCGCAGGTCGCCCCGGCGGCCGGCCAGGCGGTGCTGGCGACCTGGCACCTGCTGCTGGACGAAGGCCGGCTGCAGGACGGCGAGCCCTACCTCGCGGGCACCGCCCGCGCCGCCGAGGCGCTGGTCTCGGAGAGCACGGCGGCGGAGATCGGCGTCGTGGACGGCGACAAGCTCGTCGTCGGCGGCCCCGGCCCGAACCCGGTCACGCTGCCGGTCCGCGTCGCGGACCTGCCCGACCGCGTGATCTGGGTGCCGGCGAACTCCGGCGGCTGCTCGGTCACCCGCGACCTGCGCGCGGTGGCCGGCGACATCGTCACCATCGGGAGCGCCTCATGAACCACGTTCTCGCGGCCGATCCGACCCTCGCCGACTTCGGCAAGGACCCGCTCTGGATCACCATCATCAAGGCCGTGCTGCTCTTCGTCTTCCTGATGCTGGGCGTCCTGTTCGGCGTCTGGTTCGAACGCAAGCTCATCTCGCGGATGCAGAACCGCTACGGCCCCAACCGGGCCGGCAAGTTCGGTCTGCTCCAGTCCGTGGCCGACGGCCTGAAGATGGGCCTGAAGGAGGACCTCTTCCCGCGGACCGTGGACAAGATGCTCTACCTGCTGGCCCCGGTCATCATGGTGGTCCCGGCGTTCCTGGCCTTCTCGATCGTGCCCATCGGGCCGGTGGTCAACCTGTTCGGCGTGCAGACGCCGCTGCAGCTCGTGGACCTGCCGGTGGCCGTGCTGTTCATGCTGGCCATGGGCGCCATCTCGGTCTACGGCGTGGTGCTCGCCGGCTGGTCGTCCCGCTCGCCGTACGCGCTGCTCGGCGGTCTGCGGTCGGCGGCGCAGGTGGTCTCGTACGAGATCGCGATGGGGCTGTCCTTCGTGGGCGTCTTCCTGTTCGCCGGGACGCTGTCCACCTCGGAGATCGTCAAGGCGCAGGAGCAGACCTGGTACGCGGTCCTGCTGATCCCGTCGTTCCTCGTGTACGTGGTCTGCATGTTCGGCGAGGCCGCCCGCATCCCGTTCGACCTGCCCGAGGGCGAGGGCGAGCTGGTCGGCGGCTTCCAGACCGAGTACTCCTCCTCCCTGAAGTTCGCCCTGATCATGATGGGCGAGTACCTTCACACGTTCACCGCCTCCGGCATCGCGGTGACGCTGTTCCTCGGCGGCTGGCGGGCGCCCTGGCCCATCTCCCTCTGGGAGGGGGCCAACCAGGGCTGGTGGCCGGTCCTGTGGTTCTTCATCAAGTTCGTGCTCACGTTCTGCTTCATCGTGTGGGTACGGGCCTCCCTGCCGCGCGTGCGCTACGACCAGCTCATGTCCCTGGGCTGGAAGGTGCTGATCCCGGTCAACCTGGCCTGGATCCTCATCGTCGCGGCGGTCCGCAACGTGGTGGTCAACAAGGACTACTCGATGCTGTCCATCGGGCTCGGCGTGGTCATCGTCATCGGGGCCATCGCCATCTGGCTCCGGTTCGACACCGTCAACCAGCGGCGCAGGGAAGCGAAGAAGGCCCAGGTGGAGGCCGAGTTCGAGGAGCTGACCAGCGAACCGGCGGCAGGTGGCTTCCCGGTGCCGCCGCTCGATCTGCCGCACTACCACGGGGTGCAGCACAAGGAGATTCCCAGTGGGACTAACTGATTGGCTGAACCCCGTCAAGGGCTTCGGGGTCACCTTCCACACGATGTTCAAGAAGCCCGTCACGGTCAACTACCCGGAGGTGAAGCGGCCGACGGCTCCGCGCTTCCACGGCCGCCACCAGCTCAACCGGTGGCCCGACGGCCTGGAGAAGTGCGTCGGCTGCGAGCTGTGCGCCTGGGCGTGTCCGGCCGACGCCATCTTCGTCGAAGGCGCGGACAACACCGAGGAGGAGCGCTTCTCCCCGGGCGAGCGTTACGGGCGCACCTACCAGATCAACTACCTGCGGTGCATCCTGTGCGGTCTCTGCATCGAGGCGTGCCCCACGCGGGCGCTCACGATGACCAACGAGTACGAGCTGGCCGACACCAGCCGCGAGAGCCTCATCTACACCAAGGAGATGCTCCTCGCGCCGCTCACCCAGGGCATGGAGCAGCCTCCGCACCCCATGCGGCTCGGCGAGACCGAAGAGGACTACTACCGGCTGGGACGGACCAATGGGTGAGACCGTCACGTTCTGGGTGCTCGCCGTCGTATCCGTCGGCGCGGCGCTCGGCATGGTCTTCAACCGGAAGGCCGTCTACTCGGCGCTGATGCTCGGCACCGTGATGCTCTGCCTGGCCGTCCTGTACGCGGTGCAGGACGCGCCGTTTCTGGCGGCGGTGCAGATCATCGTCTACACCGGCGCCGTCATGATGCTGTTCCTGTTCGTGCTCATGCTGGTCGGCGTCGACTCGTCCGACTCGCTGGTCGAGACGATCAAGGGTCAGCGGTTCTGGGCGGCTATCGCGGCCATCGGGTTCGCCGTGCTGGTGATCCTGGCCTTCGGCAACGCGGTCTTCGCGCCCCAGGCGGGCCTGGAGGGCGCGGTCGGCACGGCCGGCTACATCCGGTCGCTGGCGCTGTTGTTGTTCACCAAGTACGTGTTCGCGTTCGAGATCACCTCGGCGCTGCTGATCACCGCCGCGCTCGGCGCGATGGTGCTGGCGCACCGCGAGCGGCTCACCGAGAAGGCCACGCAGAAGGACCTGTCCCGGGCCCGCTTCCGCGGCGACCGGCCGTCCCCGCTGCCCGGCCCCGGCACGTACGCGCGCAACAACGCCATCGACATGCCGGCGCTGCTGCCCGACGGGACCGTCGCGGGGGACTCGGTCAACCGCTACATCGCGCGCTACGACGTCGAGGAGGGCCACCTCCCCGACGACCCGCGCCTGGCCGAGGCGATCCAGCACAAGGCCGAGGAGGACTCCAAGTGACCACGCACTACCTGGTCCTCTCGGGCCTGCTGTTCGCCATCGGTGCGATGGGCGTGCTCATCCGGCGCAACGCGATCGTGGTGTTCATGTGCGTCGAGCTCATGCTCAACGCCTGCAACCTCGCGTTCGTCACCTTCGCCCGCCAGAACGGCAACCTCGAAGGCCAGATCATCGCGTTCTTCGTGATGGTGGTGGCCGCGGCCGAGGTCGTCGTCGGCCTGGCAATCATCGTGACGATCTTCCGAACCCGCAGGTCCGCGTCCGTAGACGACGCCAACCTGCTGAAGTACTAAGAGGTGACTGGTGGAATCTCCCGCTGAGATCGTCCAGCACACCACCGGCGGCGTGATCGGCGTCTCGTGGCTCATGATCGCCTTCCCGCTCCTGGGCGCGGCGATCCTGCTGATCCTCGGGCGCAAGACCGACCGGTGGGGCCATCTGCTGGGCGTGGCCATGTCCCTCGCCTCGTTCGTCGTGGCGGTGCTGGCGTTCTTCGACATGATCGGCCTGCCCGCCGAGCAACGGCGTCAGGCCGTGCACCTGTACGAGTTCATCCCCGGCATGGTCGACATGGGGCTGCTCATCGACCCGCTGTCGATCAGCTTCGCGTTGCTGATCACCGGTGTCGGATCGCTGATTCACATCTACTCGATCGGCTACATGTCGCACGACCCCGACCGGCGCAGGTTCTTCGCGTACCTGAACCTGTTCGTCTCCGCGATGCTCCTGCTGGTGCTGGCCGACAACTACGTCGGCCTGTTCATCGGCTGGGAGGGCGTGGGCCTGGCCTCGTACCTGCTGATCGGCTTCTGGCAGTTCAAGCCGTCGGCCGCGGTCGCCGCCAAGAAGGCGTTCGTCGTCAACCGCGTCGGTGACTTCGGGCTGCTCGTCGGCATGTTCATCATCTGGACCGCGACCGGCACGTTCGCCTTCGGCGACCTGACCGAGAAGGTCGGGAGCATGTCGCAGGGCACGCTCACCGCGGTCGGCCTGCTGCTGCTCCTCGGCGCGTGCGGCAAGTCGGCGCAGCTCCCGCTGCAGTCCTGGCTGCTCGACGCGATGGAGGGCCCGACCCCGGTCTCGGCCCTCATCCACGCCGCCACCATGGTCACCGCCGGCGTCTACCTGGTCGTCCGCTCGGGCGCGTTCTTCTTCCCCGAGGGGTCGGCGCAGGCGCTGGCCGTCGCGATCGTCGGCGCGGCCACGCTGCTCGCCGGTGCGATCATCGGTTGCGCGAAGGACGACATCAAGAAGGGCCTGGCCGGCTCGACGATGTCGCAGATCGGCTACATGATGCTCGGCGCGGGCCTCGGCCCGGCGGGCTACGCCTTCGCCATCGGCCACCTGATCACGCACGGCTTCTTCAAGGCCGACATGTTCCTCGGCGCCGGCTCGGTCATGCACGGCATGAACGACGAGGTGGACATGCGGAAGTACGGCGGGCTGCGCAAGTACATGCCCGTCACCTTCGTCACGTTCATCATCGGCTACCTGGCGATCATCGGGTTCCCGCTGCTGTCCGGCTACTTCACCAAGGACGGCATCATCGAGACGGCCGTGGAGCACAACCAGGTGCTCGGCTGGCTGGCCGTGGCCGGTGCGGGCATCACGGGCTTCTACATGTCCCGGATGATCTTCATGACGTTCTTCGGCGAGAAGCGGTGGGCGGAGGACGCGCACCCGCACGAGTCGCCGGCCGTCATGACGTGGCCGCTGATCATCCTGTCGATCGGCTCGATCTTCCTCGGCGGCTACCTCATCCTGAGCAACAGGCTGATGCTGTGGCTCGCGCCCGCGGTCGGGCGTCCCGAAGAGCTGCCCACGTTCCACTTCGCCAGTGTTCCCGGCCTCGCCACGCTGGCGCTGGTGGCGGTCGGCGCCGCGTTCGCCTGGGTGCGGTACGGCCGGGCCGAGGTGCCCGCCGTCCAGCCGCGCGGCTCGTTCCTCACCACGTTCGCCCGGCGCGACCTGTACGGTGACGCGCTGAACGAGTCGCTGTTCATGCGGCCCGGTCAGTGGCTCACCCGGATCGCGGTGTTCTTCGACAACCGCGGCATCGACGGAGTCGTCAACGGGCTGGCCGCGGGCATCGGCGGGACCTCGGGCCGCCTGCGGCGGATCCAGACGGGCTTCGCCAGAACCTACGCGTTGTCCATCCTGATCGGTGCCGCCCTGCTGACCGGCGCCCTGCTCCTCGTTGGGAACATCTGATGTCGTCACTCTGGCTCCCCATACTCCTGGCGGTGCCCGTGCTGGGGGCCGTCGTGGTGGCCCTGCTGCCCAAGGGCGCCGACCAGGTCGCCAAGCAGGTCACGCTGGCGGTCTCGCTGGTCGTGCTGGTGCTGACGCTGGTCATGGCGTTCCAGTTCCCGTCGGCCAAGGGCGAGCGGTTCAAGTTCGCCGCGGTCTACGACTGGATCCCGAGCTTCGGCGTCCACTTCGGGGTCGGCGTCGACGGAATCGCGCTGGTGCTCATCGTGCTGTCCGCGGTGCTGGTGCCGATCGTGGTGCTGGCCTCGTGGCACGACGCCGACGGTGTCCGCTCCGCCGACGGCACGCTGATCACGCCGAAGCGGTCGGTCAAGACGTACTTCTCGCTGCTGCTCGTCCTCGAGGCGATGATGATCGGCGTCTTCGCGGCGACCGACATCTTCCTGTTCTACGTGTTCTTCGAGGCCATGCTCATCCCGATGTACTTCATGATCGGGTCGTACGGCGGGGCTCAGCGGTCGTACGCGGCCGTCAAGTTCCTGCTCTACTCGCTGTTCGGCGGCCTGCTCATGCTGGTCGCGGTCATCGGGCTGTACGTGGTCGCGGGCAAGAGCACGTTCATGTTCCCCGAGCTCGTCGGCGCCATCCAGGACCCGGCGACGCAGAAGTGGCTGTTCGCCGGCTTCTTCATCGCCTTCGCCATCAAGGCGCCGCTGTGGCCGGTCCACACCTGGCTGCCCGACGCCGCCGCCCAGGCCCCGGCCGGCGCGGCCGTGCTGCTCGTGGGCGTGCTGGACAAGGTGGGCACGTTCGGGATGCTCCGCTTCTGCCTGGAGCTGTTCCCCGACGCGGCCAAGGCGTTCACGATGCCGATCGTGGTGCTCGCGGTCATCAGCATCATCTACGGCGCGATCGTGGCGATCGGGCAGACCGACATGAAGCGGCTCATCGCCTACACGTCGATCTCGCACTTCGGCTTCATCGTGATGGGCGTGTTCGCCATGTCGCAGGTCGCCCAGTCGGGCGCCACGCTGTACATGGTCAACCACGGCTTCGCGACCGGCGCGCTGTTCCTGGCCGCCGGGTTCCTCATCGCCCGGCGCGGCTCGCCGCACATCGCCGACTACGGCGGGGTGCAGAAGGTGGCTCCGCTGCTCGCCGGCTTCTTCCTGATCGCCGGTCTGGCCGGGCTGTCGCTGCCGGGACTGTCGTCCTTCGTCAGCGAGTTCATGGTCATGACCGGTACGTACTCCAGCTCGGCCCACGGGTCCGGGGCGCTGACTGTCGCGGCCGTCGTGTCGGCGGTGGCGGTCATCCTGGCGGCCGTCTACATCCTGTGGATGGTGCAGCGGACGCTCAACGGGCCCACCGCCGAGCCGGTCAAGGCGTTCAAGGACCTGAACGTGCGCGAGATCGTCGTGCTCGCGCCGCTGGTCGCGCTGATCATCGGCTTCGGCTTCTTCCCCAAGCCGTTGCTCGACGTGATCAACCCGGCGGTGACCCAGACGCTGGTCAACGTCAAGGTGGACAACCCGGCTATCGCTGAGAAGGGGGCCGGTCAGTGAGTGACATCATGCAGGCGCCGACGATCGAGTACGGCACGCTGGCGCCGATGCTGCTGGTCTTCGGCGCGGCGGTGCTCGGCGTGCTCGTGGAGGCGTTCGCGCCCCGCTACCTGCGCAAGGTGATGCAGGTACCGCTCACGCTCATCTCCCTGGGCGGCGCGTTCGCCCTGGTGCTCGTTCAGGTGATCATGCGTGGCACGCCCAGCGCGGCGGTGGCCATGGGCGCGGTCGCGGTCGACGGGCCTTCGCTGTTCATCTGGGGCATCATCCTGGTCCTGTCGTTCGTGTGCGTGCTGCTCGTCAACGACGAGGGTCACTTCGTCGCCTCGGCGGCGGCGGTGCCCGGCAGCTCCGACGAGGAGGAGGCCGAGGCCAGCGGCGGCGGCCACACCGAGGTCTACCCGCTGCTGCTGTTCGCGGTGGGCGGCATGATGCTGTTCCCCGCCGCCCACGACCTGCTGACCATGTTCGTCGGCCTCGAGGTCATGTCGCTGCCGCTGTACCTGCTGTGCGGCCTGGCCCGCCGGCGCCGCCTGCTGTCGCAGGAGGCGTCGATGAAGTACTTCCTGCTGGGCGCGTTCTCCTCGGCGTTCTTCCTGTACGGCACGGCCATGCTCTACGGCTACGCCGGCACCGTGTCGCTGCCGGGCATCAACAAGGCCCTGGCCGGCGGCTCGCTGCTCGACCCGCTGCTGCTGATCGGGTTCGCGATGCTGGGCGTCGGCCTGCTGTTCAAGATCGGCGCGGCGCCGTTCCAGGCGTGGAAGCCGGACGTCTACCAGGGCGCACCGACCCCGATCACCGCCCTCATGGCCTCGGGCACGCTGGTCGCGGCCATGGGCGCCGTGCTGCGGGTGTTCTGGGTCGGCCTGGGCAACCTCGACTGGAACTGGCGCCCGGTCATGTGGGCCGTCGCGGCCCTCACCATGATCGTGGGTGCGGTGCTGGCGATCACGCAGACCGACATCAAGCGGATGCTGGCCTACTCCTCGATCGCGCACGCCGGGTTCCTGCTCATCGGCGTCATGGCCACGTTCGACAAGAGCCAGCAGAACTCCGGCTCGCTGTCGGCCATCCTGTTCTACCTGCTGGTCTACAGCTTCACGACGGTCGGCGCGTTCGCGGTCGTCACGATGATCCGGGACCCCGGAGGCGAGGCGGGTCACCTGTCGCGCTGGGCGGGCCTGGGCAAGCGGTCGCCGCTGCTGGCGGGCATCTTCGCCTTCTTCCTGCTCGCCTTCGCCGGCATCCCGCTGACGAGCGGCTTCTTCGGGAAGTACGCGGTGTTCGCGGCGGCCCTGGCCAGCGGCTCCGAGCGGGGCGACTCCATGGGCGGCTGGATGACCGGGCTGGTCGTGCTGGGCGTCGTCGCCTCGGCGGTGGCCGCGTTCTTCTACGTCCGCGTCATCGTGCTGATGTTCTTCAGCGAGCCGGCGGCCGACGGTCCGTCGATCGCCCAGCCGAGTATGGGCACCGTGGCCGTCATCGCCGTGGCGGTGCTCGTTACGGTAGGAGTGGGGATCTTCCCGCAGCCCATGCTGGACGTGGCCAACGAGGCCGCGGCCAACCTGTTCATCCGATAAGGGGATATGCCATGTCCGCGCCTCCCGTTGTTGACCTTCCCATTGAGGACGAGCGGCTGGCGCAGGACGTGGCCACCGGCCTGGCCGCCGTGGAGAAGCTCCTGCGCTCGTCGGTGGAGAGCGAGGACGCCTTCGTCACGGAGGCGTCCAAGCACCTCATCGAGGCGGGCGGCAAGCGCTTCCGCACGCTGATGCTGCTGCTGGCGGCCCAGTTCGGCGACCCGTCGGCGCCGGGTGTCGTGCCCGGCGCCGTGGTCATCGAGCTGACCCACCTCGGGTCGCTCTACCACGACGACGTCATGGACGAGGCCCCGGTCCGCCGGGGCTCCCCGTCGGCCAACGCCCGGTGGGACAACACCGTGGCCATCCTCACGGGCGACTACCTGTTCGCCCAGGCGTCCGACATCCTGGCCGACCTCGGACCGGAGCTGATCCGCATCCAGGCGCAGACGTTCTCGCGGCTGGTGCAGGGACAGATCCGCGAGACGATCGGGCCGCGCGGCGACGACGACCCCGTCGCGCACTACATCAGCGTCCTGGCCGACAAGACCGGATCGCTGATCGCCGCCTCGGGCCGCTTCGGCGCCCTGCTGTCGGGCGCGCCCGCCGACGTGGAGGAGCGGCTCAGCCGGGCCTGCGAGGCGATCGGCGTGGCCTGGCAGCTCGGCGACGACCTGCTGGACGTGGCCTCCACCTCCACCGAGTCCGGCAAGACGCCCGGCACCGACCTGCGCGAGGGCGTCCACACGCTGCCCGTCCTGTACGCGCTCGCCTCCGGCTCGCCGTCGCGGCTGATGGAGCTGCTGTCCGGCCCGGTGGCCGAGGCGGACGTGGAGGAGGCGCTGACGCTGCTGCGGGAGCATCCGGCGATGGTGCGGGCCCGGGACGAGCTGGTGGCCTGGGTGGACCGGGCCCGCGACGACATCTCCGCCCTGCCGGACATCCCGGCCAAGGCCGCGTTCATGGCGCTGTGCGACTACGTGGCGGAGCGCTCCGGCTGAGCCGTGACGGGCCGCGCCTCCCGGTTGCGGAGATGGGTGGCGCGGGCCGTACGGATGCTGTCGTAGGTGAAGACGGCCAGGGCCAGCCACACGATCGAGAAGCCGATCCAGCGGCTGGCCGGCATCGTCTCCTTCGCGACCAGCACCCCGCACAGGAACTGCAGGACCGGCGCGATGTACTGGAGCAGGCCGAGCGTGCTCAGCGGCACCCGGATGGCGGCGGCCGTGAAGCACAGCAGCGGCACGGCGGTGATGATGCCGGCGCCCACGAGCAGCGCCGCGTGCCCGCTCCCGGTGTGGCCGAACGTCGCCTGCCCGGCCGTCTCCAGGTACACGAGGTAGCCGAAGGCCGGCAGGAGCAGGACCAGGGTCTCGATGGTCAGGCTCTCGGCCGCGCCCACGTTCGCCTGCTTCTTGATCAGCCCGTACACGCCGAACGAGACGGCGAGCGTGAGCGCGATCCAGGGCAGCCGGCCGTAGTCGATGGTCAGCACGAGGACGGCCAGCGCGCCGAACCCCACGGCCGCCCACTGCAGCGGCCGCAGCCGCTCACGCAGCAGCACCACCCCGAACAGCACGCTGACCAGGGGGTTGATGAAGTAGCCGAGGGCGCTCTCGACGACGTGGCCGGCGTTGACGGCGTAGATGTAGACGCCCCAGTTGACCGTGACGATGGCGGCGGCGAGGGCGAGGAGACCGAGCTTGCGCGGCTGGCGGGCCATCGTCCTGATCCACGACCAGTGACGGCGCACCGCGAGCACCGCCACGACCGCGACCAGCGACCAGACCATGCGGTGGGCGAGGATCTCGACGGCTCCGGAGGGCTTGAGGAGAGGCCAGTAGAGGGGGAAGAGCCCCCACATCGTGTAGGCGGCGACTCCGAACAGCACACCGCGGCGAACGTCAGGCATGTCCCCCATAGTCGTGCCTTACCACCCTTAAACACAAATGTGTATCGCTATGCGGGACTATGTAGCGACCCTTAAGCGTTAAGCGTTCTGTATCGTAGGCAGAGTCTGCGGAGGTGCACCATGGGTTGGTTGTTCGGCGGCAACAAGACGAGCATGGTCCGGCCGGAGGACGCCCTGCCGGGGCGCCCGGAGGAGATGCCGGCCCCGGCCCGGCACGCGGTCCTCGACGCCCCGATCGCCCCGCCGTACCCGGAGGGCGCGCAGGTCGCCGACTTCGGCCTGGGCTGCTTCTGGGGCGCGGAGCGCATGTTCTGGCAGACGCCCGGCGTCATCACCACGGCCGTCGGCTACCAGGGCGGCTACACGCCCAACCCGACGTACGAGGAGGTCTGCAGCGGCCGCACGGGCCACACGGAGGCCGTCAGGGTCGTGTACGACCCGTCGAAGGTGTCGTACGAGGACCTCCTGAAGGTCTTCTGGGAGGCCCACGACCCGACCCAGGGCATGCGCCAGGGAAACGACGTCGGGACGCAGTACCGCTCGGCCATCTACTACCACTCGCCGGAGCAGCGGAAGGCGGCGGAGGGGTCGCGGGAGTCGTACCAGAAGGTGCTGTCGGAGGCGGGGTACGGGGACATCACGACGGAGCTGGCCGAGGCGGGCCCGTTCTTCCTCGCGGAGGAGTATCACCAGCAGTACCTCTTCAAGAACCCCGGAGGCTACTGCGGGATCGGCGGCACCGGCGTCTCTTGCCCGGTGGGTCTGACCTCTGGCGAAGCCTGAGCCGTGCCTTTACGGACACCCCGGGAGCACCTGGAGGACGTGCGCAGGCGGCCTGGGGCGTACGGGCTGGACGGCTCGTATCGGTTGTCCACGACCTACCTCGCCGGGTTCCACGCGGGCAGCGGTCACACCTTCCTGGACGGCTTCAGGGAATGGTTGATCGTGCAGGTGGACGGCGGTAACAACCTCGTCTGGGAGGCGCTGGTGTTCATGCTGGCGTTTCCCGGCGAGACCATGCGCTCTCTTCACGCTCGGATGGACGACGAGCGGAACGTGGTCGTCGTGAGGACTCTCTTCGACGCGCTTGAACGGTTCTTGGACGATCGCGACGGCCGGCTGGGCGGGAAGGACATGATCCGTGCCGACTACGAGACGTGGCTCAGTCGGCAGAGTTGGAGCCGTCCTAGTCACCGCCCTTGTGACCACGGACAGTAGACGCGGCGACAATCTTCTCTACAGGGTCAAGGGCAGCCCGCCTGCGGCGGCCTGCCGCGCGTCGGGCGGTCGCTGGCCGCGCTGCGGCTCTCCGGCCGGTCGCAGCCAGCACCGCCCACGCGCCCAACACCGCGCCAAGCGACCTGGAAGCAGTCGAAGCCCATCACGGCGTATGGCAGCCCGACCGATGCGCAGGTCACAATCGATAATCAATTGATCACGCCTCTGACGTGCATCTGCTGCCTGCCCGTTCGGCAGTGCGTGGTCGTGGTGGTCGCAGCGTGATGGTGCTTGAGCGACGAGCCGGGAAGAGAGTGCCAGGATCCGTAAGTGGGCGAAGCTCACGGCCTGGCGGTTAGTGAGCGTGGCCGCCATCGCGGCCATCGTGGTCGACAAGTACGAGGCCGCGCGCTAGGTCATCGAGTAAGCCATTGGCCGAAAACCGCAGGCATCCTTGTTTTCTGGACGCTGCATGTGCGCGCAGCTTGAGTAGCCCGCATTGCGGCGCTATTGTCACTCCGCTCCCCAACTGTCATGAGGTGTGACGATGTACCCAGCTCCCATTGACCCCAAGCAGGTGTTAGCCAATGCCGTTGCGTATGAGGTCTCTCGTGGGTGGCGAGTCGAGTCATATTCTGACTACATCGCCGTATTGGCTAGCGGGGGAGGAACGCGGCAGATCAACCATGTACTTCATCTTCTCCTCACGCTGGTCACATGTGGATGTTGGGCGGTGGTATGGCTGTTGCTAGCTATCACACAACCGAGCCCCGCACCTCCGATGAGGATGGTCCTTACGGTTGATCAATACGGAAATGTGCACAGAGCCTAATATCGCAAAACCCTCCGCCGGGCGAAGGAGGAGTTAAGGCTGGACGATCGCTCACTTCGCTACTCGCCGACGGTGGTTGGGGTGATCGACGCCGAGGCCCTCCTTCGTCGGACCCCGGCACCGAATCCTGCGCGCTGAGGTGACAGCACTGCTGACGGCAACGTCCCCACACGCCTGATCGCCGTCTCGGCGGTCGGTCCGTACTGGGCGGGATTAGCAGCCGCCCGCCGCACAAGGTTGGGTAGGCCTCTCGGTGCTATCCACCGTGTGACGCGACTGCTTCGTACGAATCCGTAGTCCTCGCTCCAACGCCTCAGCAGTGCGATCCAGCCGGGAACTACGACTGCACCCGAGTTGGTCCGCGTTACCAGGTTCTCGCGCTCGAGAAACTCGTTCACCCGGTAGGTCGACCCGGTGGATACGTCAGCGACGTCGATCAGCCCACGTATCGTCCATGTTCTTTCGTGGTCCAACAGCGCACGATGCACCTTGCTGGTCAGACCGCCTCGCGAGCGGCCCAACTTGGCCGCCTTCAGCCGGAACCGGTGCCGGCGTCGTAACCGTCGCCGTTCGTTCCCCTCGTCGTCATCCCCGCCGTCCCCGCCGTCCCCGCCGTCCCCGTCGTCGTTGGTCTCTTCATCGCCGGGATCGCCGTCGCGGGCGTTTTGCCCCTTTGGCGAAGCCCCCTTTCCTGCTCGACGGCTTCTTCCAGCGCTGCGCTCAGCTCACCGTCCAAGACCATCCCGGCAGCATGGTGGTGGGCGCGGGCGGTGGTGGAGTCGACACTGACCAGGTCGAGGTCGGCCTGTCCCCGGGCTGCAGCCTCGGCGATCATGGCCTGCATCAGCTGCTCGAACACGCCGTTCAGTGCCCAGGTGCGGAACCGGTCGTAGGCGGTGGACCAGGGCCCGTACTCGACCGGCAGGTCCCGCCACGGGCTGCCGGTACGAAACCGCCACATCACCGCATTGAACAGCCGTCGAAGATCCGGGATCGGGCCTCGCTCACCCAGCGGTAAGTGGGGCTCGATCAAGGACCATTCTTCGTCGGTCAGGTCTCCGCGCGCCATGTTCGATGGCCTACCAGGACCGCTGGCCGTATTGCAGGAATTCCCTCTGATCTCAACTCCGTACAGGCCCTAGCACAGTCATTCCGGCTCGCAGAACTTCAGGCTCGTTCTGAGGCTGTGACCTGGCCTCCATGGTGCTCCCCAGTCCCTCGGTGTTCAGGAAAAATCCTGACTCCGTTGCAGGCGGAGAGATGGGATTTCCTGAACAACCAGCCGGAGGCGCTTGCGGCGTGGCGTCTCCGAAGCCCGGACGGCTACTGCGGGATGGGCGGCACCAACGTCAAGCTGGGTGACCCGTCCGAGCGGTTCTGTGCGACCGGGCTGACGATTGCAGAGGAGTAGGCTCAACATCAGGATGGATTGCTACTTCGAGTAGTAAACTAGGCGTATGAGCATGCCTGAGCGGGACTTCGGGCCGGGGGATGGTCCGGCGGCCAAGGTAAGCGTCTCACTGCGCTCGGGGAACATCCGGGCGGTCAGGGAGCGTGTTGGAGCGCGCGGATTCTCCGCGTACGTGGATGCGGCCGTGGAACGTCAGATTGAGCGTGATCTGCTGGAGGAAGCACTGCAGGCGAACGAGGCAGCCTCGGGGCCGATCCCGCAGGCGTTTCGCGATGAGGCGGCTGAGCTGTTCCGCAGTGTGAAGTCCGCACCCGAGCTTCTGGAGGAGGACGGGTGGCGCGCGCACGAAGCAAGCTGAGTGCGGGCACCGTCGTCCTGGACTGTGAGGGGCTCGTCAAGTGGTGTGAGGCCGACCGGCGGGTGACCGCGATCGTACGGGAGGCGCAGGACAACGACTTTCGGGTCGTCGTCAGTGCGATGACGCCGATCGAGGCTCAAGACGTACGTGTGAAAACTGAACGCCTCAAGTGGTACCTGTCACGGCTGAGGGTCGAGCCGGTGACCGAGGAGATCTGTTCGCGTGCGATCGAGTTGCTGCGCGGCAGTCGCCTTCACGGCCATAAGTACGCCATCGACGCTGTCGTGGCCGCTACGGCGCTTCGTGCGATGAAGCCGGTTCTCATCCTCACCTCCGACGAAGACGACATGAGCAGGCTCTGCGGGAAAGCCGTCAAGATTGTCGGGCTTTGAAGGCGCTTCATTACGAGAGAAGGGCATGCGCAACATAGGCGGCGCGGCAGAGGACGCGCGGCGTTGGCTGGCAGAAGTAGGCGTCACCCAGGTCCGGGAAGGCGTATGGGCGAGCGACGAAACATCGGTGGAAGAACCGCTCACGGCCAACGACGTGGCCCACACGTGGACAAGCGTGGTGCTGGAGGACCCTGACCTCGACGCGACCGGCCGGCTACGACTCGCCCTCGGCCTCCTGGACCTTCTCGACGACTACTGGGTGACGTGCGAGATTCGCTTCGCCGTAGTCGCTGCGCAAGATCTGAGAGCTGAGCTCCTGTGGGACGCCTACCGTCGGCGACTGGAGGCTTCGGAGTCGCCCGAGCCGGTCACCTATTCGCTGTGGGTCGACTGGTTCGAGGACCGCGGCACAGTGGAGGTCGCCTTCGCCGAAGTGCTGGGCAACGACATCGAGGAGTTGCGGACCGAGGATCGGCTGCACGCGTTGACTCAAGATCCACTGTTTCGGCGTGCTCAACGAGTTCTGGAGATTTCCGGTCCCGTGCCCTGGCCGCTCAAACACCCCGTCTACCAGGCAGTCGTGGAAGTACCGGCCCTCCATCCCGCCCTGTTCCAGGGCCTGCTCAGCAGCTACCACGACTTCCATGGCGACCTTGAGCCCCACGCAGCCCATGCTCTCTTGCAGCGACTGGACCTCCCCCCGGGCATCGAGGGGCTCGCCCAGTTACGCGCGGTCCTTCAGGCAGGGCACCGCAACCACTACCGCGCCCCAGACGCCTGGCGGGCAACCGCCCCATCGTCATCTCCCTGAGGTGATCGCCGGCTCTCGCCGCTCCTGCCGCGCCGGCACCAGCCGTTCGTGGAATCCGCCGTCCGGGGACCGCGTGATGATCCCCGTCTCCACTCCGTGCTCGGCCACGTCGTGATCTGTCTCCTGAAGCGCGAAGCAGATCCACCGGGTGACGACGAAGGCGATGACGGGGCCGATGACCACGGCGTACCTGAAGAGGATCGTCACAGCGTCGACCGTGAGGTCGAACTGGTGGGCGATCTGGTCGTTGGCCGCCGCTGCCCACAGCAGGCCGTAGAACGTGATGCCCGCGACGGCGACGGCCGTCTTCACCGGTGTCTCATGTGGCCGGTCGAGCACGTCATGCGCGGACGTCTCGCGAGCTGTACGGCCCCTGGTCCTGGGGCGGCCCAGCGTGTCGCGGCGGCCGCGTCGGGAGGCGAGGAAGCGCTCGGCCGTCGGGTAGGCCGCCAGGGCGGTGAAGAAGATGCCGGGTATCACCAGGGTGGGGACGAGGACCGCGAGGCTGAGTGTGTGGTCCCCGATGGTGAGTTCCCACCCGGGCATGATGCGGAGGGCGCCGTCGAGGAACCCCATGTACCAGTCCGGCACCGAGCCCGCCGATATCTGTGTGGGCCTGGCAGGGCCGTACAGCCAGACAGGGGCGATCTGGAACCCGAACCCGAGGATGATCAGCATGCCCGTCGTCGCGACCGCCATCGTCGGGCGTGCGCTCCGCCGCGCGGGGAGCGAGGCGGCGAACCGGGAGTGGCCGTGCCGCCGCACCAGCCGTTCCCGGGCGATCAGCAGCGCGGCCATGACGATCGGGATCAGCAGGTGCCCGGCATACATGACCGGGATGACCCTGTCGCCGGGAAAGTCCGGGCCGAACAGCAGCGACAGCACCCAGGTCCCCACCACGGGGATGGACTGCACCACTGACACGATCAGCCAGAGGCTCCCACCCGACAGCATGTCGTCAGGCAGAGCGTTGCCGGTCTCGCCCGCGGCCATGCCGAGCGCCAGCAGCGTCACCCAGATCAGCCACTGCCCGGTGCGCGGACGGCGGAAGGCGCCGGTGAGGAACATGCGCAGCAGCTGCAACACGACGGCCGCCACGAACACGAGCGCCGCCCAGTGGTGGACCTGGCGGATGAGCAGGCCGCCGCGCACCTCCAGGCTCAAGTGCATGGTGGAGTCGAAGGCCTTGCTGACGAAGAGCCCGCGCAGCGGGCCGTACGAACCGTCATAGGTCACCTGGGACATGCCGGGGTCGTAGAACACCATCAGCACAGCCCCGGTCACCGCCAGAACGACGAACGACCAGACGGCGATCTCCGCGA
This sequence comes from Nonomuraea sp. NPDC005501, assembly GCF_040605905.1. NCBI lineage: Bacteria > Bacillati > Actinomycetota > Actinomycetes > Streptosporangiales > Streptosporangiaceae > Nonomuraea > Nonomuraea sp. NPDC005501. The sequence goes on from NZ_JBEXDT010000028.1 coordinate 54,812, forward strand.
ACATGAAAGACCAGTGGGAGAACTGGAACGAGCGGCGTCTGGCCGGCAACGAACGCATGATGGCCCCCTAACCTTGCCTACTCATATGACGGAATCGGGCCGGCTTCTGTGACAGCGATGAGGCGTCGGTGCCGGTGATTCACGTCACGAGGACCAGCAGTTGGCATCGGACATTCAGCCTTGAGTGTGACAAAAGGTTCGGTAACCTCTGCAGGTGATCTCCTATCGTGCGATCGTCCCCGCGGAGCTCGACCGGGTGACCGAGTGGGTCGTGACCGAGCCCGTCGGCTGGATCGCCGCCGACCGTTACCTCGCAGAACTGGCCGAGAACATGTACCGGCCGGAGTGGACGTGGATCGCCGAGGTCGGTGACCGGGTCGTCGGACGGGCGCTGTGGTGGGGGCCGAGGGACAGCGCGTACCCGGTCGCGCTCGACTGCCTCGACGTGGATCCCGCGGTGGGTGAGCGCACCGAGGTCGCCGCCGAACTGATCAGGGCCGCGATGGCAGCGTTCCCGCGGCCGGTGCAGTACGCGATCAAGGCGGCCGGCGGCTGGCGTGACGATCCGGCCACCTCGGCGGCCGTGGGATGGCGGCGGGCGGCAGCACACGCGGCCGGCCTCACCCTGGAGGTGGAGCGGCTGCAGTTCGAGTGGGCCCCGGCCGACGGAGTGGCCCCGGCGGCCGGGGCGCTGCGGTTCGCCGAGGCGTCCGACGAGGAGTTCCTGGCGGTGTTCACGAGAATCGCCGAGGGCAGTCTGGACTTCCAGACCCGGACGAGCGTGGCGGCCAACGGCGTGGACGCGGCCGCGCGCGAGGAGATGGACTTCTATCTCGGAGCGCCGGGCAAGCGGGAGTGGTGGCGGATCGCCTGTACGCACGAGGGCGAGGTGGCGGGCATGGCGATCCCCTCGGCGACGCCGTACAGCGTGAACGTGGGGTATCTCGGGGTGGTCCCGGAGTTCCGGGGGCGCGGATACGTGGACGAGATTCTCGCCGAGATCACCCGCATGCACGCGGCCAACGGAGAGTCGCGCATCACCGCCACCACCGACGTGGGCAACGCGCCGATGGCGGCCGCGTTCCTGCGCGCCGGATACCGGAACACGGAGATCCGGATCAACCTCTCCAACGACTTCCAGTCCTGAGGACTTGATGCCGGGAGCGGAGCGCCGCCACCAGCAGTACAGGAACCCGAGCGGCTGCTGCGGTCTGGGCGGCACCGGTCTTGCGGCTCAGCCGAATCGACTGTCTCTGCCCACTTCAGGGGGTTCCGGCACGGCCCGCACGCGACGGTGCGGCGTCAGGGCAGCAACCTCGGGAGGAGTCGTCGAGCCGATCCGTCGACAGTCAGCGCTTGACGGCGCGCAGGACGACGAACTTGGGCTCGCTCGCGGCGACCTCGCAGTTGCCGAACAGCCGGCGCAGCTTCACGTGATAGCCGAGGTGCCGGTTGGCGACCACCCAGAGTTCGCCGCCGCGCCGTAGTGCCGTGCGTGACCCGTTGAACATGCGCCAAGCCGTCGCGTCGGTCCTCGCGCGGTGCGTGTGGAACGGCGGGTTGGTCAGGACCAGATCCACCGTGCCCGCCGGCACACCGGACATGCCGTCGGCCGCCAGGAACGTCGCGCCGCCGTCCACATCCGCGTTCGCCCGGAACGTCGCCTCCGCCGAAGCCAGCGCCTGGTAGGACTCGTCGATGAACGTCACCTTGGCTCCGCTGCCGGCCAGTGACGCGGCGAGTCCGATCACCCCGTTGCCGCAGCCGAGGTCCACGACATGCTCATGGCCCCCGAGCGGTGGCAGGTTCTGCAGGAAGAACCGGGTGCCGATGTCGAGGCGGTCGGCGCAGAAGGTGCCCGCGTGGTTGGTGACGGTGAGCCCTGAGACCGTTCCGATGCCGGTGGGCAGCGCGTAGCTGCGCGGCCACGGGCTGGCGCCACGGGGCAGCCGGGGGTCGGGTGAGCAGAAGATGAGGCGCGCCTTCTTCGCCGCCAGCGACGTCCTGGTCGGCCCGAGAATACGTTCGAACAGCTGGAGCGTCGAGGTGTGGATCTCGGTGACCATTCCCGCGCCGACGACGACGGTGCCCGCGTGCACGTGCGGCGCGAGACGGTGCAGCTGATCCTCAAGGAGCGAGAGCCCCTTGGGCACCCGGATCAGCAGCACATCGATCAGGGGCGGCGGCTCGTCCATGGTCGTACAGAGCCGTACCGCGTCAGGGGGGACCTCGTTGCGAACCAGGTTCGCCCGGGTCGCCTGCTGAGTGAGGTAGGAGTCGGTGATCTGCACGGGACGATGATCGGCGAGTGCGGTGACCAACGCGCCCCAGCGGTCCCCCAGCACGACCACGGTGCCCGACAGGTCGGTGGGTCCGCCGTCGGTTCCCTCGAGATGCCGCAGCAGGTATTCGTCGGCGGCGTCCCACGCGCGTAGCTGATCACGGGGGTCCTCGGGGAAACGGGTGAGACGGAACTCGCCATTCGACGTGCTCAAATGGTTCATCGTGCCTCAGGCTAGCGAGTCACGCGTCCGCTACGCCAACGACGACGCTCCACTCGGGTCCGTACGACCGCCCGTTGATTTGTAAGTCTTCGGTCGGTTCTCACCAAGTACGGGTGTAGATCGACGAAGAGAGCAAGGCCGGTGCGTCTCATACGGGGAAAGCTCGCCACCGACCCCGTGGCGTTCGAAGCCTTCTACCGGCGGCACATCGACGCTGTCACGCGTTTCCTGGCACGCCGGGTCGACGACCCGCACACGGTCGCCGACCTGGCGGCCGACGTGTTCCTCGCGGTGTTCGACTCGGCGCACACGTACCGCCCGGGCAAGGGCAGCGAGGTCGCCTGGCTGTACGGCGTCGCGCGCAACACGCTGTCGGCCGAGCGGCGGCGGGCGCTGCGGGAGTCCCAGCTCACACGTCGCCTGCGCATCCGATCAGCCTGCGTGTTGCTCCAGCCAGGCGACGATGTGCCGTACGTAGCTCTCGGTGTGCGCCAGCGGCCTGCCGGCGAGTTCGAGGACCGCCACCAGGTGGTCGACGCCGAAGGTCCTGTCCCAGACCCGGGCACGGTGGTAGGTCCGGCCGTCGACGGCTTGACGGAGGTTGTCCCAGCCGTGCCACGCCATGAAGGCGGCGTCGATCGCGGGATCGAACAGGTGGGCCCGATCCCAGTCCAGGACGCCGATCAGCTTGCCGTTCTCGCTCCAATGGACGTTGGACCCGACCAGATCGCCGTGGACGAGGGAGTCGGGGACGGGTTCGAGGGCCAGCGCCTCCTCCAGGCGTCTCCGGCCCTCGCCGCGCCACTTCGCCGGGAGAAGGGGGATGACCTCCTCGGCCAGGATCGACGCCCAGTTGTCGCTGCCGTGGTGCTCGCGTGGTGCGGGCAGGACGGCGCGCAGCTCCGGGGTGACGGGCAACTCCCGCACGGCCCGCAGCAGCTCGCCGATCCTGCCCGGGTCGCCCTCGCCCTCCCGCAGCCCGGCGCCGTCGATCCACGACACGGCGACAGCCGCTCGATCCCCGAACATCCTCACCGGCGTCAGCGGCTCGGGGACGGCGAACGGCAGCCCGGCGGCGGCGATCAAACGCAGCACCTGCGTACAACGCGGCAGGGCCTCGGTCCCCGCGGGGCGCCGGCTGACGCGCACGGCCGCGACACCGGGAAGCAGGACGACGTCGTGAATGCCACCCCTGGCCAGCCGCGCCGCGTCGAGGGGAGCTCCCGGGAGGAGCGCGTCAGCTATCTCCAGCAGCTCGTCGGGTACGTGTCCACGCATACATCGGCTACTTTCTGCGGTTCGGACTCGGTGCCGCATCCTGACACCTGCGGCCATCACTCGGCCGTCGTGCCGGCGATGCGAGTTCAGGACCGATCATAGAAACGCCACCAGCGACATTTTTCCTATCGTAGACATGATCTCTAGCATTGCTATGATGCTTCCATGTCCGCCATCACCGAACGCCGCGAACGTGAACGCGCCCAACGCCATCAGCTGATCATCACGGCCGCCCGCGAACTGGCCGAGGCCGAAGGGTGGGAGGCGGTGACAACGCGAAGGCTGGCCGAGCGCGTCGAGTACAGCCAGCCCGTGCTCTACAGCCATTTCGACGGGAAGGACGCCATCCTGCGCGCCGTCGCCATCGAAGGCTTCGGTGAACTCGCGGCGCGCCTGCGCGGTGTCCGGCTGGCCGCCCCCGAGCCGGCTCAGGCGCTGCACGCCGTCTGCCGCGCCTACCTGGAGTTCGCGACCGAGCAGCCCGCCCTCTACCAGGCCATGTTCGTCCTGCCGACCGATGTGAAGTTCGCGCACGCCGAGACGCCGCCCCCGCTGCGCGCCGCTTTCGACGAGTTCGTGAGCTGCTTCCGCTCGGACAACCCGCGCCGCGAGCTGTTCGCCGAAGTCACCTGGAGCGCGTTGCACGGCATGGCCGCCCTGTCGGACAGCGGCCGCATCCCCCCGAACTTCCAGACGGAGCGGCTCGACTTCCTCGTCACCCAGATCGCCCGCGCACCAGGTGGACCGGCCACGCTGTGAGGGGGGATGGGCCCGGACCGGCAGTTCGACTCAGGCCGCGGGTCTGCGGGCGGCGAAGCGCTCGATCATGCCGAGTTTGAACCGGTCGTGCCGTTCCACGGTCAACCCCATGGCGCGGACCAGGGGCAGCGGGCGGCGGCGGAAGTGCTCACCCTGCAACGGAACGCTCACCAGGTCGGCCGCCGCCTGCAGCACCCGGATCGGCCAGGAGGACGAGGCGACGTGGTCGGCCAGCAGCAGCAGGCCGCCCGGCCGCAGCACCCGGTGCATCTCGGCGAGCGCCCGCGACTCGTCGGGGATCGCGCACAGCGCGAACGTGCAGACGACCATGTCGAAGCACGCGTCGGGGAACGGCAGCGCCTGCGCGTCGGCCTGCCGGAACTCCGCCGGCACGCCGAGCGACCCGGCGCGGCGTCTGGCCGCCGCGAGCATCGCCTCGCTCCACTCCACGCCGGTCAGCCGTACACCGTCCGGGTAGTGCCCGAGGTTCAGGCCGGTGCCGATCGCGACCTCCAGCACCTCGCCGGAGGCCTGCCGGCAGAGCCACTCGCGGGTGTCGCCGAAGAAACGGCGCTCGGCGAACGCCATCTGCCGGTCGTAGGTCACGGCCTGGCGGTCCCAGTACGTCCGCAACCGGAGGTCCCGCTCATCGGTGTCGGCCATCGTGTCACCAGCCCTTCTCCCGGAGCCCCGAATCTACCCAGCGGGATGGGCACCTGCGCGGCGACAGCGCCGTTCGTGATCCGCACGCTGATCCGCACGCTGATCCGTGCGCTGATCCGCGCGAAGAGTTCACCGTACCTTTGGTGGTTCTTGCCGTTGTTCGACCCGGCACGGCGGGGATTCTGACGGTGTCGGTCCCCTCGCATTCCCCGCAAGGAGGCTTCGTGCGCACCCCGCAACCCTCCCGGCGTTCCTGGCCGGCACGGATCGCCGTCATCCTCGTCGCCATCACCTCCCTGACCGGCGTGGCCGGCGTCGCCCCCGCCGACGCGTCGGTCCACGACTCCTGCACCGTCTCCCGGTGCGCCGACGCGCGCTCGGCCGACGCGACGTGGGCGGGCAAGGGCTATCCGACCAGCGGCGGCTGGTACTCCTGGCCGGACGGGAAGTACAACTACACCGGCGGGCGCTTCTACAACCGGGAGGGCCGGCTCCCGAGCGGGGCCACCTACTACGAGTACGACGTGTACTCCCGGGCACGGGGTGCCGCGCGTGACGCGTACCGGATCGTCGTCAACCGCAGCACCGGCGTGACCTGGTTCTCGCCGAACCACTACACCGACTTCTACCGGCTCCAGGGGTTCCGATGAGATCCGTCGCAGGTCCGCTGCCGCCCTGGCTGACGGTGTCCACGAGCCCGGTGCCCGCGGTCGTCGACGGACGCGCGTGCCGGACCCGCGCCGCCTTCTTCGAGGAGGTGGCGCGGGTTCTGCGCCTGCCCGGCTACTTCGGCCGTAACTGGGACGCCCTCACCGACTGCCTGCGCGACACGGCCCGAGTCCTGATCGTGGAGCACGCCGAGGAGCTGCTCGGCGGCGAGCCGCCCGAACAGTTCGCCGTCCTGCTGGCCGTCCTGGGTGACGCCGCCGACGCCGGGCTGACCGTGACGCTGTGCACCGATCCCGACCGTGAAGCGCTGCTCCGGCAGCGGATCGCCGCCGCCCTGCCCTGAAGCGTCGCCTGAGGTTTGCCGAGTCTTTGCCCATGGCCACGACACGCCCTTCCGGCGAGCGGAACCCGTAGCCCACGGCGGTTCCACGTGCGCGGCGCCAGACTTGAAGTGTTCGTTACCTTGTATCATTCGTGTTTATGGCGGTATGTTGGGCGCCATGACCGCACCCAGGACACCGACCACCGCCGAGGAGCTGCGCGGTGCAGGCCTGCGGGTGACGGCCGCCCGAGTCGCGCTGCTCGACACCGTTCGGGACGGCGATCACCTCGACGTCGAGGCGATCGCCTCCGGGGTGCGCGATCGCGTAGGCCACATCTCCCTCCAAGCCGTGTACGAGGCCCTCAACGCGCTCACCGCGGCGGGACTCGTACGCCGCATCGAGCCGGCCGGCAGCCCTGCCCGGTTCGAGCGACGCGTCGGCGACAACCACCACCACGTGGTGTGCCGGTCGTGCGGCGCCGTCGGCGATGTCGACTGTGCGGTCGGCCACGCGCCCTGTCTGACCGCGTCCGACGACCACGGCTTCTCGATCGAGGAGGCCGAGGTCATCTACTGGGGCCTGTGCCCCCGCTGTTCCACTGCCAGCAGTTCCTGAGCACCCTGATCCGCGTAGCCCGGAAGGATTCCCATGTCCGAGAACCACGATGCAATCGTCACCGACCCGAAGGCGGAGGGCGGAGGCGGCTGCCCGGTCCCGCACGGGCGCGCCCTGCACCCCACCCAGGGCGGCGGCAACCGCCAGTGGTGGCCTGAGCGGCTCAACCTGAAGATCCTCGCCAAGAACCCGGCCGTGGCCAACCCCCTCGGCGACGACTTCGACTACGCCGAGGCGTTCAAGAGCCTCGACCTCCCGGCCGTGAAGCGGGACATCGCCGAGGTGCTGACCACCTCGCAGGACTGGTGGCCGGCCGACTTCGGCCACTACGGCCCGTTCATGGTCCGGATGGCGTGGCACAGCGCGGGCACGTACCGGATCAGCGACGGCCGCGGCGGAGCCGGGGCCGGCCAGCAGCGCTTCGCGCCCCTCAACAGCTGGCCCGACAACGGCAACCTCGACAAGGCTCGCCGCCTGCTGTGGCCGGTCAAGAAGAAGTACGGCCGGAACCTCTCGTGGGCCGACCTGCTGATCCTCGCCGGCAACGTCGCGCTGGAGTCGATGGGCTTCAAGACGTTCGGCTACGCCGGCGGTCGCGCGGACGTGTGGGAGCCCGACGAGGACGTCTACTGGGGTCCCGAGACCACCTGGCTCGGCGACGAGCGCTACAGCGGTGACCGGGAGCTCGAGAACCCGCTCGGCGCGGTGCAGATGGGCCTCATCTACGTCAACCCGGAGGGCCCGAACGGCAACCCGGACCCGCTGGCCGCGGCCCGCGACATCCGTGAGACGTTCCGCCGGATGGCGATGAACGACGAGGAGACGGTCGCCCTGATCGCGGGCGGTCACACCTTCGGCAAGACCCACGGCGCCGGCCCGGCGGACCACGTCGGCGCCGACCCGGAGGCCGCCTCGATCGAGGAGCAGGGCCTGGGCTGGAGGAACACCTTCGGCACCGGCAAGGGCGGCGACACGATCACCAGCGGTCTCGAGGGTATCTGGACGGACACCCCGATCACCTGGGACAACAGCTTCTTCGAGATCCTCTTCGGCTACGAGTGGGAGCTGTTCAAGAGCCCCGCCGGCGCCAACCAGTGGAGGCCCAAGAACGGCGCCGGGGCCGGCACCGTTCCCGACGCCCACGACCCGTCGAAGACCCACGCCCCGACGATGCTGACCACCGACCTCTCGCTCCGCGTCGACCCGATCTACGAGCAGATCTCGCGGCGCTTCCTGGAGAACCCCGACGAGTTCGCGGACGCGTTCGCGCGGGCGTGGTTCAAGCTGACCCACCGCGACATGGGGCCGGTCGCGCGCTACCTCGGCCCGGAGGTCCCGGCCGAGACGCTGCTGTGGCAGGACCCGCTCCCCGCGGTGACGCACCAGCTCATCGACGCCCAGGACGTCGCCTACCTCAAGGGTCAGGTCCTCGCCTCGGGCCTGACGGTGTCCCAGCTGGTGTCCACCGCGTGGGCGTCGGCCTCGTCCTTCCGCGGTAGCGACAAGCGCGGCGGCGCCAACGGCGCCCGCATCCGCCTCCAGCCGCAGAGCGCGTGGGAGGTCAACGACCCCGACCGGCTGGCGACGGTGCTGCGCACCCTGGAAGGGATCAAGGACGCCTTCGACGCCGCGCAGACCGGCGGCAAGAAGGTCTCGCTCGCCGACCTGATCGTGCTGGCCGGTGCCGCGGGCGTCGAGCAGGCCGCCAAGGACGCCGGCTTCGACGTCCAGGTGCCGTTCACGCCGGGCCGCGTGGACGCCTCGCAGGAGCAGACCGACGTGGAGTCGTTCGCCGCCCTGGAGCCGACCGCCGACGGGTTCCGCAACTACCTCGGCAAGGGCAACCGGCTGCCGGCCGAGTACCTGCTGCTCGACCGGGCGAACCTGCTGACCCTGAGCGCCCCCGAGATGACCGTCCTCCTCGGCGGCCTCCGCGTCCTGGGCGCGAACTACCAGCAGTCGTCGCTCGGCGTCCTCACCACGACCCCCGGCGCTCTGACGAACGACTTCTTCGTCAACCTGCTCGACCTGGGCACGACGTGGAAGGCGACCTCCGAGGACCAGAACACGTTCGAGGGTCGCGACACCGCCACGGGCGAGGTCAAGTGGACCGGCAGCCGCGCCGACCTGGTCTTCGGGTCGAACTCCGAGCTGCGCGCGCTCGCCGAGGTCTACGCGAGCGACGACGCGAAGGAGAAGTTCGTGAACGACTTCGTCGCGGCGTGGGACAAGGTCATGAACCTGGACCGGTTCGACCTGGTCTGACTCGTCTGACCAATGTCCAGGCCGGCCCCGTACGGGACCGGCCTGGACCTTGTGCATGAGCGGGGGTCAGCGACCACTGCCCGCCACGAGACCGGAGTACGAGGCGACCACCTCGACCTGGTCCGGCTCGGCCTTCTTCGGAGGGATGCGGGCCGCCACCTGGAACAGGTCGGTGACCTCCATGTACGTGTAGTACTTGCCGCGCAGGAAGCCGCTGTCCTTCTGGAGGACGTAGTTGCGCTGCGGGCTCGGCCGTACGTCGTAGCGGATGGTGCGCTCGATCGTGGTGAAGGTCAGTGCCCCGCCGTCGGCGGTCCGCAGCGTGTACGACGGGTAGCGGGTGGCCGGGCGGGCCTTCGTGGTGATGCTCGCGTACGGGTTCATCCGCACGCGGGTCTTCGCGGCACTGGTGGTGAGGTTGTCGGCGGCGAAGAGGCTCTTGTCGGCGGCAGTGCCCTTGCCGGCCAGGTGGGAGGCGTACTTCTTCGCGAAATCGGCCGGTGACATCATCAGGCCGGTGCCGTCAGCCGGGCCGACCTCCTTGGCCAGCCCCGCGGCGTCGACGGAGATCTCGGGCAACTCCTTGGCGGTGGTGCCGTCGAAGGCGTCCGGGGCGTACACCTGCCGCCAGCCGTCCCCCTGCCGGGCGAAGAGCAGGTACGTCGGCTCCTTCGCGGTCGTCGGCTTGCGCTGCCAGTGCACCGTGGCCAGGAACCAGGGCTTCTGCCCGGCGGCCGGCGCCTGGAAGACGGGCTTCGTGTAGCCGAACGGCTTGTACGTGATGGTCTTGTGCAGGATGCGGCTGGAGGCGTAGCTCGCCTTGTCGATGGTGTAGCTGGAGCCGCCTTCGTACCCCGCCAGGAGCTTGGCGCTGCGGGCCTTGTTGGCGGCGTTGTTGCGCTTCACGTAGTCGGCGAGGACCGAGGCGGCCTCCTGGTCCGAGATGGCGCGAGCGGGCGTCGGGGCACTGCTCGCACGCGGTGCGCCCGGGGTGCCGGCCGGGGGATTCGCCTTTCCACCCATGCCCGGGAGGGCGGAGCATGCTGTGAGCAGACACCCTGCCATGACGCCACTGATCGTCCAGCCGTACCTTCGCACTTTCCGTACCTCTAACCACTACGGGACCAAAGGGCCTCAAGGTAGCAGGAGTGATGCCGGGCGCCACAACAGCTCGGGCGGACGCGGCCTGACCAGCCTGAGGAGGACCGCCCGGCCCGGGTCAGGCGGTCGCCGGCGCGGGATCGCGGCGCGGGGTGAGCAGGTTGCGGAGCCGGCCGGCGGTGGCGGCGGCGGGCCAGAGGCGGGTCGCCAGGTTCCGGGCCGCGATTCCGGTACGGGTCGAAGGGACCATCAGGGAGGCGGCCATCGCGACGTTGTTCTGCTTGGGGTCCACCAGGGTGCGGTGCCGGGCCTCGTAGCGGGCGAAGGCTGAGCGGGGGTCGGCGGGGCTGGCGGCCAGCTCCTCGGCGAGCGTGTACGCGCCGGCCATGGCCAGGGTGGAGCCGTCGCCGAACAGCGACACCGACGAGGCGGCGTCCCCGAGCAGCGCGACGCGGCCCTTGCTCCAGCGGTCGAGCCGTACCTGGCTGACGGCGTCGAGCCACAGGTCGTCGGCGGCGCGCACGCCGTCCAGGAGTTCGGGCACGCGCCAGCCGTCGCCGGCGTAGGTGTCGGTCACGATCCGCTTGTGCTGCTCGATGTCGCGGTGGTCGAAGCCCTGCACCGCCGGGCTGCGGAAGATGAAGGCGGCCAGGGCGCGACCGCGCACAGGGTGGACGGAGGCCATCCGGCCGGGGGCGTTGTGCAGGACGACGTCTTTCCCATGATCGGCCGGGCCGTTCAGCTGCATCGTGGCGACGTACAGTCCCATGTGGCGGACGAAGTCCTCCTCGGGGCCGAAGGCGATCCGGCGGGTGGTCGAATGCAGCCCGTCGGCGCCGATGACCAGATCGAACCGGCGCGGCGCGGCCTTCTCGAAGGTGACTTCCACCCCGCCGCCGTCCTGGCTCAGCGACGTGATGGTGTCGTCGAACAGGAACTCGGCGGAGTCCCGGCCGGCCTCGTACAGGATCCTGGCCAGGTCGGTGCGCGTCACCTCCACCTCCCGGCTGCCTGTCGCCCGTTGCAGGGCGCGCATGTTGACGCGGCCGACCTGACGGCCGGAGCCGTTGACGAAGCTCATTGCCGTCACGTCCGTGGCGGCCTCGCGCAGCCGCTCCATCACCCCCATCCGCTCGGCCACCTCCACGGCCGGGCCCCGGACGTCCACGGGGTTGCCGCTGGTGCGCAGGCCCGCCGCCCGCTCGACGACGGTGGTACGGAATCCACGCTCGGCCAGCCAGTAGGCCAGCGTGGGGCCGCCGACTCCGGCTCCGGAGATCAGCACTGAGGGGGTGGTCATGTCGCGCTCCTGTCGATCCGTCGATGTTCCTTCACCGTATGACTAAAAGCGAAAATTAGTCAAGAGATTGACGCGGATGTGACCAGAACTCTTATCTGGTCATATGATGGCGTCATGAGTGCCAGTGCCGAACGACTGCGGGACCCGCAGCAGCGGACCGAACGGGCCACCCGGATCCTCGACGCGGCCGCGGACCTGCTGGCCCGCCACGGCTACCGGCGGGTCACCATCGACGACGTCGCCGCCGAGGCCGGCATCGGCAAGGGCACGGTCTATCTGCACTGGAAGACCCGCGAGCAACTGTTCGGCGCGGTCTTCGGGCGTGAGGTGCTGTACGCGATGGACGAGCTCCGGCAGGCGCTGGGGCACGATCCGCAGGTGTGCCTGCTGCACCGCTTCGCGCGCACGTACTTCGTGGCCATCGCGAACCGGCCGCTGCTGCGCGGGTTCCTTCTCGGCGACCCCGACCTGCTCGGCAAGCTGGCGGACTCGCGTGACGCCGCCCGCGACGACCGGCACGCCGCCATGGCCCGCGGCTACTTCAAGCTGCTGTCGGAGCACGGCCTGCTCCGCGCCGACATGGGCGCCGACGAGGTGGGCTACGCCTACCAGGCGACGTTCGAGGGCTTCCTGCGGGCGGAGGCGAGTGCCCCGGCTGAGGGCCTGGAGCGGCGGGCGGACCTGCTGGCGCGTACCGTCCGGCAGGCGTTCGAGAGCGAGCCGGCCACCCCGGACGGCGCCCTGCGGGACCTCGCCGCCGTCGTCGTCGCCCTGCTCACCGGCCTCATCGACGCCGACCGCGCCGAGTCCGGCATCCCCCAGTCCTGACTACCGGGATGTCCGGGGGCGGCGGGCGCCGTTCCCGACGATCTCCTCGCGGGGCAGTGCGGACAGCGTCTGGAGCGCGCGTAGGAAGGCGTCCCGGTCCTCGGCGGGCAGGCGCGCCAGGAGCCGGTCCTCCTGCTGCTGGATGCCCGCCTGGGCGGCGTCCCGTACGCGCCGGCCTTCGGCGGTGAGCGACAGCAGGTGAGTGCGCCGGTCGGCCGGGTCGGCCCGCCGCTCGATGAGCCCGCGCTCCTGCAGGCCGTCGAGCACGCCGATGATGCGGGTCTTGTCCGCCCCGATGGCCTGGGCCAGCGCGCTCTGACTCCGTACCGGCTGCCTGTCCAGCGCGAGCAGGACCACGTACGCCCACATGGACAGGCCGTGCGCCCGCAGGACCGGCAGCTCGGCCGCGACCAGGGCGCGGCTCAGGGGCGCCATCATCGCCGCGAGGTCGGGACGTCCGGCCGCCGTCTGCTCAGGGGCCCTGCTCTCCGCCATGCCCCAACGATATGCCGTCGTTTAATATATGCATGGACTTATAGTAGGCACATGCTTATGATTGCGCCATGACGACTTCCGATGTCACCGGTATCACTGCCCTGAACAGGCGCGCGGTCGAGATCAGCGTCGAGGTGGTGTCCCGGGTGACCGTGGCCGACCTCGACCGGCCCACGCCCTGCGCCGAGTGGACGCTGGGCGACCTGCTCGCCCACATGACGGCCCAGCACCGCGGCTTCGCGGCCGCGGCCCGAGGTCACGGTGCGGACCTCGCGGTGTGGGAGGTCCGCCCCCTCCCCGCCGGCGGCGACCCGGCGGCCGAGTACGCCGAGGCCGCGCGCGACGTCCTCGCCGCGTTCGCCGAGGAGGGCGTGCTGGAGCGGGAGTTCGCCCTTCCCGAGTTCGGCCCCGGCGCGGCGTTCCCCGGCGCGTCGGCCATCGGCTTTCATCTCATCGACTACGTCGTGCACGGTTGGGACGTGGCCCGATCGCTGGGCCGGCCGTACGAGCTGGAGGCGGAGCTGGCCGAGCCGGCGCTGCGCGTCGCCCGCGCGGTCCCCGACGGGGCCGACCGGCTGGCGCCGGGGGCGGCGTTCCGGCCGGGCCTGCCGGTGAAGGACGACGCCGAACCCCTGGACCGGATCCTCGCCATCCTCGGCCGCTCACCGTCCTGGCCCGCCTGACGGCTTCAACCCGTGGCGCGTTCCTCCGTCGGGAACAGCCACGGCAGTCCGGCCGCGCGGTAGAGCACCACGATCAGGGTCACGACGGCGACGAACCAGGCGATGGGCGTGACAAAGCCCAGGTCGGCGTGGCCGAAGCCGGACAGGATGCCGAGGATTCCCAGGCTGACCACGGCCCAGCGGAGCACGTCGAGGCGGGCGGCGGTGGAGATCTCTCCCTGGGGCCGGATGCGCCGGATGATCGCGTCGACGGTCAGCCAGACGGCGATCAAGGCGCCGGCCGTGTCGACGAGTCCGATCACCTGGGAGAGGGAGAAGGACGCCGGCTCGTCGCTCGGGTGGGGCACTCCGGATGCGAACACGGCGACGAGCGAGACGGAGACCATGGCCACGGCGAAGGACCTGGCCCGGTCGAAGGGGTCGCCGGCGGAACGCAGCAGCCGGGTCAGCCCCGACGCGCACAGTCCCCATCCGACGGGGTCGAGCAGCAGGTCGAACCCGTTGAAACGCAAGGCCCCGAAGGCGAAGACGAAGCCCGTGGCGATCTTCGTGACGGGGAGCGACGAGCCGGCTGTCAACTCCATTCCGGGCTCATCGCCTCATTGCAGACCTTGACTGCGACGGCTCGCTGCCAGGCGACCGGGACCTGCCCCTCGGGGCCTGTCAGCTGCCATGAGCCCCATGTCACCTCCGCCGAGCCTGATCCGACCCAGGTCGTGTAGGTGAAGCGAACCGGTTGCGGTTCGTGCGGCACCGCGGCGCAGTCGGTGATGACCACGCGCCTCCGCACGGTCTGGAAGCCGCCGATCGCCATGGTGACCTCCTCGTCGGCGGGCAGCAGGCGAAGGCCCGGCATTTCCGCGGTCAGGCCGGTGAGGGTGAAAGAGGTCAGTCCCTCGTTCTCGATGTCGATATCCAGAGTGCTGGACAGGACGCCATTCTCGTCCACGTCGGCGTGGACGAAGAATCCCGGGAGGCTCCAGCTGATGTGCGGTGTTATCGCTCCCGACCACGACATGGCTGCCGCGAGAAGTGCCAGCGACAGACAGCCGGACACCACCATCTGTAATCGCTTGCGCTGGATATGCGACGTGGTGATGCCAAATTGCCGCCATATGTCATCCGGGCTCACGATATAGGACCATATATGGTGTCACCTCGTGACGATGCCTCAGCTGATCTCTTGGGTGGTCGCCGTGCTGACCGTGCTGGTGGCGGCCGTGCCGGTAACCCAGGACCGGCTGACCAGGTTCGCCGCACTGGCCGGACTTTCCGTCACCACGCACAACGCCCGCGGGGTCATCGACCATTTCGCCGCTCTGCGTCGACAGCGGCTGATCGCCCTGGTCATCGCCGCTCCGCTGACCTGCTTCACCAATGACCTGTTCTATGTGGTCCTGGGCTGGTGTGCCATTTCGGTCTTCCACGGTGTACGACAGCCGGCCCGGGCGTTCCATGCCGATGAAGAGGTGCGAATCCATCGGGCGGCATGGCTCCTCTCTTTGGGTGGCGCCGTGGTGGCGGGTGGTTATCTGCTGATGGATCGGGGCGTCACCCCAGCACTTCTGGCCCATGCCGTCGTCATGCTTGTCGTGATTTGGGCCGTCCGGAAAGCGAATGCGGGGCCGGATTCCGAAAGAGCGGAGGAGGCGGTTTCGGCCGAGTCCGCCATCGGCCGTTGGTCGGCACGGAACCTCTACCTGGCGGGAACGGCGATCGTGCTGTCCGGCGCCTTGCTCACCCCCGGCCAATCACCACGGCGCGCACTGCCCGAGTACACGATGCCCAGCACCTTTCCCGAGCAGACGGTCGATTTCGCGACCGTGGAGAAATACAAGCGGCCCACCTGTCCGTGGAACGACCTGATGGACGTCCCCTGCCGGTCGTGGCAGGTGAACGGACAGTCGTTTCCGCAGGCCGCGCCGTACATCGTCAGAAATGGCAGAGCACCCGAGCAGGCCCCGTTCGTGCGCAGCGCCGACAAGAAGGCCGTCGTCTATCTCGGCAGGCACGATCGCCGCATGGTGTACCAGGACGCCCGGGGCGTCCACCCCCTCACCGGCCCTCTGGCGGACACCGCCGTGCCCACGCCGACCTTCATCCGCCAGAGCAGGTACGTGGCCCTGGCCAGGGACGGCGCGCAGATCATCGACACCCGGACCTGGACCACCCTGCCGGTCGCCGGGGCCGAGAAGGTTCATGACATCAACGAGAGCGGGATCGTGGTCACGACGGCATCGCGGGTTCTCGTCCTCGACCGCCGGGGGAAGACGCGGATGAGCCTCCCCCTCAGGAAACTCCCGGCCTCTTCCGTCGAGGACACGTACCACCTCCGGCCGGACGGACGGCGGTTCGTGGTCATCCGAGGCCGCGAGGAGCGCGTCGAGACCTTCGACCCAGAGACCGGCGAACGCATGTCGAGCGTCACTCCCGAGTTCCCCGGCGACGACTTCCTCGGCGTCGGCTGGTCGAAGCAGGGCCCCTTCCTGATCCGCGACTCCCTGAACGGGCGTGTCTACTATCTCGACCTGGCGACGGGCAAGCTCTGGAGGAAACGCGACAAGGCCCTCGGTTAGGGGCGTGCGGGGGGGTGGACGGGGTGCGGGTGGTGGTGGCGGTCAGGTGGCGGAGCTTGGCCTCCGACTCCGAGCCCGCCTCGGCGGCGAACATGTCCATGCCCTGCAGTTCAGGGTCGCCGGGCAGGGCGACGAGCTCGGCCGACAGCCGCAGCTCGCCCACGATCGGATGGTCCAGGACGTAGTCGCGGTGCGTCGCGACGGCCACGTGGTGCTCGTTCCACAGGGCGCGGAACGCCTGGGCCGAGCTCCTAGGCCGAGGTGGACGACGGGGGAGTGCACGCCCGGGTGACGGCCGACGGGTCCCAGTAGAAGGGACGGCATTCGAGCATGCGCCCGTCCCGTACCCGGATGAGCTGCAGGATCTCCGTCTCCACGTCCTGGCCGGTGGCGCGGGCACGGAACCGCACCCGGTTGCGCACCACGACCGTGTCCCCGTCGCCCCAGTGCTCCTGCTCCAGGAACTCCATCGACTCCCAGACGTCGCTGAAGGTCGCCAGGAAGCGCTCCATGCCGTCATGGCCGCGCCACGTCCCCGTCCCCGTGAAGGGCAGACCGGGCGCCTGGTGCAGGACGACCTCGGGGTCCAGGTGGGCGGCGACCTCGTCGTAACGGGCCCTGCCGTACCCGCCGGCCGCCACGTACGCGGTCTCCGCGGCGTAGAAGCGCTCCATCACCGCCCAGGCATCGTCTTTGGTCACATCGTTCGCCGAAAGCGTCATGGGCGCCATCCTCACAGGGGCGCCGGCTCCTGGCTGGCGGGATTCGGACGCGTCATGGGCCGAGGGGCTCCAGGAACTCCAGGCGGTTGCCGAGCGGGTCCTCGCTGTAGAAGCGCCGCATGCCGGGGAAGTCGTCGTCGAACGTGACCGGGTACCCGGCCCGGCGCAGGCGGCCGGCCCACTCGTCGAGGCCCGAGACGAGCAGGCCGGGGTGGGCCTTGCGGGCCGGTCGGAAGTCGGTCTCGACGCCGAGGTGCAGCTCGATGCCGTGGCCGCGGAACCAGCAGCCGCCGCGTGCCGCCAGGACCGGGGGCTTGGGGATCTCGGTCAGGCCGAGGACACCCTCGTAGAAGTCGCGCAGCGCCTGCTCGCTTCCGGGCGGGCAGGCGAGCTGGACGTGATGGATCATGTCGCTCCGATCGGGAGGGTGTCAGGCCGTACCGGCGGGCTCCGGGATGAGGCGGCGGCCGACGCGGACGGCGGCCACCGCCACCACCGGCGTCAGCAGCCAGAGCAGCGGCACGTTCTCCATCACCCACGTCAGAGCCGCCGTGAGCAGCCAGAATCCGCCGACCGCCCACAGGGAGACCGCGAGGACGCGGAGCCGCCGTATGTCCGTGCCGGCCTTGATGGGGCCGCGCAGCGCCGAGGTGATCAGGGCGGCCTGGCACAGCAGCAGGACCGCCTCGGAGCCGGCGAAGAGGGTGACGGACAGCGGGTTGGCGGAGTTGTCGCCGATGAGCGCGGTCGGGTACGGCAGCAGGGCCACGAAGATCAGCATCGGCAGGTGGAGCAGCATCATGCCGCGCGACAGGTACGTGATCCGGTCGAACAGCCGGTGGTGCTGCCGCCAGGCCGTCCACAACATCATGAACGCGATGAAGAACGCCAGGAACGTCCCGGAATGCTGGCTGAGGTACTGCCAGAGCTCGGCGGCCATGGCCAGCCGGTCCCCGTGGGGCTCCGCGGCCTCGCCCTCGGGGCGCGGGAGCTCGATGGCGAGCAGCGTCATGGCGATGGCGAAGACCGCGTCGGTGAACATCCCCACGCGCTCGTGCGTCAGGCCCGCGGGCGGAGCCGCCTCGTGAGCGTCCGGGCCGCCGTGCTTGCCGGATGGGTCGTCGATGGCCACGTATCCTCCGCCGGGGGGTTACCTGAAAAGGTGCAGATCGGGCCGATCATACTCATCTGTCCGTACGTGAATCCTCCCCGTGCAGGGCGGCGGTGAGCTCCTCGGGGGTGAGGCGGTGGGAGCCCACGTAGTACAGCACGGAGCCCGCCGGCAGCTGGGTCTGCCAGCCGGGGTTCACCAGCAGCTCGTCACCGGTCCGGGCGGCGAGCAGCGTGGCGCCGCACCGGCGGCCGAGCGAGGTCTGGCAGCGGTCCACCAGCACCGGCCCGAGGGACTCGGGCAGCCGCACGGAGTACGTCTCGGCGTCGCCGTGGGTCATGAGCTGCGTGTAGACCTCGCTGAGGCCCGGGTCGCGCAGCTCCTCGGTGATCATGTACGGGCTGTGCCACTGGACGCAGCGCAGCGTCTCCCGGACGTACCGCAGCTGCCGGACCCTGCCGACGTCCCGCAGCGCGACGACGAGGTGCGCCCCGTGCGCGACGTGGTCGGCGGTGATCGCGATCGCCAGCGCCTCGTTGTCGTCGCGCGCGTCCACGAGCACGCTGTACGCCCGGTCGACGCCGGCCCGGCGCAGCACGCCGTCGTCGGTCAGGTCGCCGCGCACGAACGTCACCTCGCGGTCCGGCATCGGATGCGTCGGGACGTCGTCCCACGCGCACAGCACGATGCGGCTCGAACCGTCGGCCGTCAGCTCGTCCACCATCTGCTCGGTACGGCCGGGGGTGTAGCCGAGCAGCACGATGTGGCCGGACATGTCCACGGTGACGGCACCTCGCATCCTTCGTCCCTTGGCCCGTTCCAGAGCCGCCGCGAACCTGGTGAAGACGGTCGTCAAGGTCGCGATGCCGCCGGCGATGACGTACACGCCCACCGCGTGGCCGCCGGCCGTCTCCGGGTACAGGTCGCCGTAGCCCACGGTCGAGGCGGTGACGACGAAGTACCACCAGTAGTTGGCCGGCGCCACGATCTCACTGCCCGCCGGCTCCGCGAGCGCCATCAGCGGCCAGCTCGTCAGGAACACCGCCGCGAAGACGAGCACCGGCGTCCACCAGGTCCCGAGCATGCCGAGCCGGGCCAGCAGGCGGGCCAGGAAGATGGGCACGCTTGTCCTCCCGCCTGACGCCGCTGTACTGCGGTCACCATAACTGGACAAACTCCACAAAGCATCCCCCTATCTCTTGGGTATCAGGGGCAATGCGTCATGGCGGGACAGCACGGCGACATCCGGTAAAGGCGCTTTCCTGAGAGGTAACGATTACTTCCTGATGCGCCGGAGGTCTCCCTCGGCCGCTACGGGTGTGCGATTATCGCACCATGAAGGATCCGGGAGGCTGGGCCGAGATAGGGGAACGCGTGCGCGAATGTCGCATCGCGGCCGATATGTCACAGGAACAGCTGGCATCAGCACTTCGCCTGGACCGCACCATGATCGCCAAGATCGAGATGGGCGTGCGCCGCGTCGACGCGCTGGAATTGGCCAAACTGTCCACGGTGCTCAAAGTCCCGTTGAGCCATTTCCTGACCCCTGCTCCCGCCGTGGTGTCCCGCCGTGCCGAACTGGCCGAGGACGGCGCCGTCGACGGCACGCGGCAGTCGTATCGAATGGAGTTCGCGCTCACGACCTGGCTCGCCGATGTCCGCCAGCTCATGGAGAGCGGAGAATTCACACCGCCTCCGATAGCGCGATTTCCGGGCCGGATCACCGATATCGCAGACGCGCGCAAGGCGGCCTTGTGGGCCCGGCAGAAGATCGATCTGGGTGCTGAGCCGATCAGTTCCCTGATGAGCGTGTGCGAAGCGCTCGGACAGCTCGTGGCGGTCGTGGAGGTGCCGGGCGAGGGCGCCTCGCTGGTCGAGGACGAGATCGCTGTGGCGGTCGTCAGCGACCAGGGAGATCCCGGGCGCCGCCGCGCCACGGCCGCGCACGAGCTCGGCCACCTCGTCGTGGGTGACGAGTACTCCAGTGACGTGAGCGTCCACACCTCCCGTGGCGACAGGGAGATCGTGGTCGAGGCGTTCGCGGCGGAGCTGTTGCTGCCGGCCCAGGCGTTGCTGGCGCGTTTCAAGGCACGGGAGGGAGCGCCCCGGGAGCGGCTGGTCGTACTGGCCGCCCATTACCGGACCTCCTGGTCGCTCACGCTGAGGCAGGCGGTCGCGGCCGGTGTCATCGACAAGGCGACGGCCAAGGAGTTGCGCCAGCGCAATCCCACGCGTGCCGAGTTGATGGAGGCGGTCGGGTGGGCGCCGCAGCCGGACCTGGAGAGGGTCCGCGTTCCTCCCGCGTACGCGCACGCGGTGGTCCAGGCCTATCTCAAGGGCGGCATCACGGTCTCGCGCGCCGTCGAGCTGATGCGCGGCCAGATCGAGCCGGCGGATCTGCCCGCGCGTGACGACACGGAGCCCGAGCTTTGAGCGATGTCGGCGGTGACCCCGCCGGCTCGACGTTCGGATCGTACGCGCGGCGCAGCAGGATCTACTCGGGGTCGTCGGCGGGGAAGGCGTAGAGGCGGAGGTACATGGGGCGGGCGCCGGGTGGGGCCTCGGTCCGGGGGCGGCTGTGCTGGAGCAGGAGCCGCATGAACGCCTCGAAGAACGCCTCGAACTCCTCGTCCGTCATCCAGCCCAGCCCTCGTGACGACTTCACGTGCTCCGGGTCGCGCTCGTACAGGTGGGGGAGACCCTCCAGGAGGCGCAGGTCCTCCTCCAGGCCGAGGCGGTGGAACTCGGCCAGGATCGGGCGGTCCTCCGGCGCCAGCCGGTCGGGCGTGGGCAGGCGCATGTCGCGCGGCGCCGGGGCCTTGCGCCACCAGCGCTCCCTGCCGGTCGAGCGCTCCGGGATCTCCTCGATGAAGCCGTACTTCTCCAGCTGGCGCAGGTGGTAGCTGGTCGTGCCGGTCTTGGCGCCGAGCAGCTCGCCGAGCGTGGTCGAGGTGGCCGGGCCGTGGACGCCGAGGTGGCGCAGCATGAGGCGGCGCATGGGGTGGGCCAGGGCCTTGAGCCGGGCCGGGTCGTCGAGGAGGAAGGACTCGGGGGTCGCGGCCTCATCCGTCATGAGGACGAGTCTAGTCCTGCAGAGGGATTTCTGCCGAGATCTGTTTGCCGAGAACTCTCTGCAGAGTAGGGTCGGCGGACATGAGACGAGTTCTGGTGGCCGGGCTGGCCGCCCTCCTGTGGTGTCTGCTCGCCGCTCCCGGTGCGTGGGCGGCGGCCGTACGCGACGACGAGCCCGCCCCGGTCGTGCCCGGGGACCTCAAGGCGGTGGAGGTGAGCTTCCGCGGTGACGGGGGGCTGGTCATGCACGGCACCGTCCTGTCACCCGGCAAGGGCGGCGACGGGCGGCCGGGCATCGTGCTGGTTCACGGAGCCGGCACGGGGACGCCGCGGACCAAGCTCATGGGCGAGGCCGTCGAGTTCGCCCGCAGGGGGCTGTCGGTGCTGGTCTACGACAAGCGGTCCGTGGGCTACTCGCTGTTCGAGCGCTCGTACGCGCAGCTCGCCCGGGACGCGCTGGGGGGCGTGGCGGAGCTGCGCCGGCAGCCGGGCGTCGATCCGGCGAAGGTGGGTGTCTGGGGCCTCAGCGAGGGCGGCTGGGTGGCGCCGATGGCCGCCGCCCGCTCCCGGGACGTCGCGTTCGTCGTGGTCGTCGGCGGCAACAGCCAGCAGCCGCTGGTCCAGCAGACGTGGGCGGTGCACGCGGGCATGAGGGCCGCCGGGATGTCGGGACGGCTGGTGGACCGCACGGAGCCCGATCTGTACCGGGTGCTGGCCGACGGTGACCTGTTCCCCGAGCCGTACTACGACCCGGCTCCGACCATCGCCGCGGTGCGCCGGCCGGTGCTCGCCGTCTGGGGCGTCCACGACCTGCTGACCCCGGCCCGGGAGAGCGCGCGGGGCTTCGCCGAGGCGCTGCGGCGCGGCGGCAACGACCACGTCACGGTCCGGTACTTCGCCGACGCCGACCACGCCGCCCACCGGACCCCCGACCGCGGCGTCACCCGGCTGCCCGAGCTGGCCCCCGGCTACGCGGACCTGGTCGGCGCCTGGGTGGCCGACGCGACCTCCGGCCGGGCGCCCGCCACGAGCACGTCGGGCCCGGAGCCGGTGCAGGCCGTGCCGACCGTGCCGGTCCCGCCGGTGGACTGGTGGGAGTCGGCCGACGTGCAGCTCGCGGCGCTGGTGGTGATGCTGGTGGGGTTCGCCGGGTATCCGGTGGTGGCGCTGGTCCGGCGGGTCCGGGGACGAACCGGCACACCGGTGAGCGCGGCGGCGCGGGTGCTCAGTGCGGGCGGGCTG
Source organism: Nonomuraea sp. NPDC005501 (assembly GCF_040605905.1). NCBI lineage: Bacteria > Bacillati > Actinomycetota > Actinomycetes > Streptosporangiales > Streptosporangiaceae > Nonomuraea > Nonomuraea sp. NPDC005501. The sequence continues at coordinate 77,018 of NZ_JBEXDT010000028.1, forward strand.
ACGGTGGTGCTCGGGTCGTTCGGGTACCTGATGTACGCGGTGATGACGGGGGCCAAGCTGGCGAGCCCGGGGCCGCTCCTGGCGGGCCGGCCGGTGGCGTGGCTGGCGCTCCAGGCACTCGCGGTGGCCTGCGTGGTGGCCGCCGCCGTCACCGGGCTGGCGTGGTGGCGGGGGCGCGGGGACGTCGCGGGAGGCGAGCGGGTACGGCTGGCGGTGCTGCTGGCCGGTGGCCTGGTGCTCGTTCCGTGGGGGCTGTACTGGGGGCTGCTGCTGCCGTGACGCACAGGCCGCCCACGTCATCGGGTGGCGGCGACCGGTGTACGGGCCGGCACGCGGCGCGACGCGGCGAGGAGGACACCGGCGGCGGCCAGCGCCACCGCCCCGAGCAGGGTCGCGGCAGCGGTCAGCGTCGTCGCGTCCGGGCTGGTCAGGGGCTGGCTGCGCTGCGCCTGCCAGACCAGCAGCCAGGTGAGCCCGCCGTACCCGATGGCCACCACGACGACCAGCGCCGTCCGTACGGTGAGGTCGCGCAGGACGGTCACCCGGCGGGCGAGCAGGCGCAGGCCCACCGCGACCAGCGGCAGCGCCTGGAGGGCGTGCAGGCCGACGAAGTGGCCCACCCGCAGGTCGCCGGCCCCCGTCTTCCAGCCGGTCAGCGGCATCCCGGCGCCCGCGTCGGGGGCGCCCACGCTGTGCGCGCCGATCGTGGCCAGCTTGAGGCCGGCGTCCAGGGCCTGGGCCTGCTCCGGGGTCGGGGCGGTCATGAGGTAGCCGACGGACATGCCGGCCAGGGACACGGCGATCCCGAGCGGCACCGCCCAGGCCATCGGCCGCTCCAGGGTCCGCTTCTGCGACAGCAGGAACACGCCCATGGCGAACGTCATCAGCCAGCCCAGGTACGCCGCCCCGCCCATGACGGCGAAGACGGTCGAGTCGAGCCCCGTCTCGAAGTTGAAGTGGCTGCGCACCCCCCGCCCCGCCTGGAACGTGATGGCCGAGATCTCGGGCAGCACGAACCCGGCGGCGGCCACCGTGCCGAGCCACCACAGGGTCCGCCGCCACCGCCGCGCCTGGCCGATCATCCAGGACAGCGTCCCGGCGTACAGGGCGAACGACAGCGCGAACTTGAACGGCTTGAGCCAGACCGGCTCGCCCAGCACGGTCCGCCCGTCGACGGCCAGTCCGGTGGCGGCGGCCAGCGCGAGGACGGCCATGGCGGCGGCGCAGAGGGCGAGCGGGAGGTGGGCGCCGGGCGTCCCGCCCGGACGGCGGGTGAAGGGGTTCGTCATGCCCTCTACCTTGCCGACCTGGGGAAACGCGGGCCAGGGAGTGGATCACCTGTCCGATGTGATCTCGTCATGAACCGGACACACGTTCTGTCGGTGGCGGCTGGTACACAGGGGCCATGGGTGTGAGCGTCGAAGAGTTCCTCAAGCTGGTGGAGGGTCTGCCCGAGGTCCGCATGGACCGCATGGCCACCTGGGTCAGCCTCAAGGTCCGGGGCAAGGGCTTCGGCTACCTGTGGGAGGAGACCGAGACCGTGGGCGTCAAGGCGACCGTCGAGGAGCAGATCGCGCTGGTGACCGAGCGGCCCGAGGTGTTCGAGCCGCAGTTCACCGCCGGGCGGTTCGGGTGGGTGGTGATCCGGCTGGACCGGATCGACTACGACGAGCTGTTCGAGCTGGTCGCCGAGGCGTGGTGCCTGACCGCTCCCAAGCAGCTCGTGACGGCCTTCGAGCACGCCCACCAGATCGGGCGATAATCTGGCATCAATGCTGATAACGAACATCCGGCTGCGCGAGTGGCGTGCGGACGACGCCCCGGCCGTGCTGGCCGCCTTCCAGGACCCCGAGCTGTCCCGGCAGGCGCCCTGGCCGGTCGTCACGGTGCGGGACGCGCTCGGGTGGATCGCGGCGTGGGACGGGGTGGGGCACGCGTTCGCGGTGACGCTCGACGGGCGCGTCGTCGGCAACGTGGCCGTCGCCCGCATCGACGACCACGCCAACGGCTGGGTCTCCTACTGGACGGTGCGCGAGGCGCGCGGCCGGGGCGTCGCGTCGGCCGCGGTGGAGGAGCTGGCGCGGTGGGCGTTCCGGGAGCGGGGGCTCTTCCGGCTGGAGCTGGGGCATCGCGTCGACAACCCCGCCTCGTGCCGGGTGGCGACCAAGGCCGGCTTCCTCGCCGAGGGGATCGAGCGGGGCAAGCTCCGCTACGACGGCGTCCGCTACGACGTCGAGCGCCACGCGCGCCTGGCCACCGACTGAGACACCGACTGGGACACCGACTGGGACAGCCGGGACAGCCGGGACAGGTGCGGCGGAAGGCGGCTGGCGGGTGGCCGTGAGGGTGATCTACCCTCGGGGTGTGGACAGCGAGAGCCTGGCGGCGGCCGGTCTGCTGGCGGCCATGAGCCGGGCGGCGGTGAGCCTCGCCGAGTTACATCACCCCTTCGTCCGCAGCGTGCCCTTCTCCTACTTCTTCCCGCCCGCCGGCGCCCGCGCGGGCACCGCGTTCACCCTGCCCGACGGCCGCGAGGTGAGCTTCACGGTCTCCATCGCCGCCGCCGACGGGGCGTTCCGGGTGGACGGCGTCGCCTCGGTCGAGGGCGAGGCGCTGCTCACCCTGTCGCCCCGTACGGCCGAGAGCATCGGCGACGGCGTCGCCGTCCTGGACGACTACGCGGCGGAGCTGGTCTCCTGCGCCGCCCGGCTCATCGACCAGCTTCTGGACGAGCTCGTGTGACGTCCGGCTGATCCAACTGGACGAGATTGTCTGATTGTCAGACAATGACGTCCATGAAGAACGGACCTCTGGCAGTCGTGGGCGCCTCCGTGCTCTGGGGCACGGCCGGCACCGCGGGCCTGCTCGTCTCCGCCGACTCGGTCGCCCTGGCCGCGGCCCGCCTGGTCATCGGCGGCGCGGTCCTCGCGCTCTTCGCGGGCAAGGGCCTGCGGCGGGCGGTGAGCCCCGGCACGCTGCTCGCGGCCGCCGCGGTGGCCGCGTACCAGCTCTGCTTCTTCGCGGCGGTCGGCCGCACGGGCGTGGCCGTCGGCACGGTGGTGGCGATCGGCAGCGGGCCTGTCTTCACCGGGCTGCTGTCGTGGGCGCTGCACCGCGAACGGCCGAGCGGGCGCTGGGCGGCTCGCGCCGGTCCCTCATCCAGGTCGTCTCCCAGAACCCGCTCGACTCCTTCGACCCCCGCCTCACCGTGGGCCGCCTGGTCGCCGAGCCGTTG
>NZ_JBEXDT010000029.1:0-78144 GCF_040605905.1 Nonomuraea sp. NPDC005501
CCACGGCGGGCGCTTGCTCACCGACCCCGAGGAGATGCTGGCCCGTTGCATGCCGCTGCTCGCCGACCCCGACCGGATGCGGGACATCGGCCACGTGGCGCTCGACGTGCTGCGAGCAGAACCGCGGACCGACCCCGACCGGATCGCCGCCATCGGCTACGGCACCGGGGGCGCCATCGGGCTGGAACTCGGGCGCGACGGCGTCAACCTGCGCGCGATCGGGACAGTCAACGCACTGACCACGGGCCGACCGGGCGAGGCGGCGCACATCCGCTGCCCGGTGTGGGCCGGGGTCGGCTCGGAAGACCCGATCATGCCGGCCGCGCAACGGGACGCGTTCACCGCCGAGATGCAGGCCGCGGGCGTCGACGGCACCAAGGACGACGTATACGCCGTTTGATGCACGCCGCGCTGGAGCCGCACAGGCCCCGCAGGCGTGCCGACGCAGGATGCGGGGCGGGGTGTCGTTGAACCAGCGGGTGGTCATCGTGGCTTGGCCCGGAACGCCCGGCGGTAGGCGCCGGGCGTCGTGCCCAGGGTGTTGAGGAAGCGCCTGCGCAGGTTGGTGGCCGAGGAGAGGCCCACGCGGTGGGCGATGGCGTCCAACGGGAGGTCGGAGGACTCCAGCAGGTCCTGGGCCGCGGCGATCCGCCGGCCGAGCAGCCAATGCCCCGGGCTCGTGCCGAGCTGGTCGGTGAACCGCCGGGTGAGGGTACGTGTTGAGACGCCCTCGTGCGCGGCCATGCTCTCGATGGTCACCGGTTCGCCGAGTCTCTCGGTGATCCACTCCAGCAGCGGCGCGAGCGTGCCGTCGATCTGTGCGGGGTGCGGCGGCGCCGAGTACTGCAACTGCCCGCCTTCGCGATGGGGCGGCATGACCATGGTCCGTGCGATGTGCGCGGCATACCCGGCGCCCTGGTCGCCGCGGACCAGGTGCATGCACAGGTCGATGCCGGCCCCGGCGCCGGCGCTGGTGGCCACGTCGCCGTGGTCCACGTACAGCACGTCCGGATCGACCCGGATGTGCGGGAAGCGCCCGGCGAGCTGGTCCGCCAGCGCCCAGTGGGTGGTCGCCTCTCGTCCGTCCAGCAGACCGGCGTGCGCCAGCGCGAAGGCGCCGGAGCAGATGCTCACCACCCGCGCTCCACGAGAGTGCGCGCGGCGCAGCGCCCGGACGACCGAGGGCGAGGGTGGTTGCTGTGCGGGCAGCCAGCCAGGGACGATCACGGTGTCGGCCCGGTCGAGCGCGTCCAGCCCGCCGGTCACGAGCATGTCGTACCCGGCGTACGTCGCGACCGGGCCGGGACTCTCGGTGCACACGCTGAAGGCGTACCGCGTCGGGAGTCCCGCCCGCTCCACCCCGAACACCTGGGCCGCGCAGGCGAGCTCGAAGGTCGACTGCGGTGGGCGGACGAGCGCCACCACTCGATGCATGGCCGAAAAGTACCTCACGATGTCTTTCCAGACACTCGGCGGGACGACGGTCGGCCGCCAAGCTGGCCCCATGACGACAGAACACAACACGTCCGGCTATGTGTGGTCCGCCGTCCAGGACGCCCCGGTCCGCGAGGTGTTCCCGGGCATCCGTCTGCGTCCGCTGTGGAACGGGGACAACGGCGCGAAGGCGTACGTGCTGGAGATGGACGCGAACACCCGCTGGCAGGGAGTCGACGTCCACGAACCGGGTCCCGAGGAGGTCTTCGTGATCTCCGGCGTCTTCAACGACGGAGACCGGGACTACCCGGCCGGCTCCTTCATCCACGCCCCCGCAGGTTCCTCGCACGTCCCGCAGACGACCACGGGATGCACGCTGTTCCTCTTCTATCCGGAAGGTTAGACCTGGCCAATGCAGGCGTCTCACCGCGCATCCGGCGCGCCTACCGCGGAAACTGATCGCCGTCGCCGAGGTCGGTCGAAGCTTCGATGAGTCAAGCCGGCTACACCCATGGTGACATCGTGCTCCACAAGGGAGGGGCTGAGTTCATCGATCGTCTGGAGCCACTGTGGCTGGCGCTGCACGAGCACCACCGGTCCGTTCAACCGGGATTCGCGTACTTCTCGGACGAGCGTTCCTGGGAGCTGCGCCGTTCCTGTTATCGGCGTTGGATCCTGGAGGAGGACTCGTTCATCCTGCTGGCCGAACGTCACAGCCGGGCGGTCGCTTACGCCTTCGTGGAGATCCAGTCCGGGCCCGACGACACCTGGGTGACGGGTAGCCGTATGGCGGAGCTTCAGACGCTCTCCGTTGCTCCGGCCGAGCGAGGCAACGGCATCGGCACGCTGCTGTTGGACCAAGTGGACGATGAGCTGAAAAGGCTCGGCATCGGCGATCTGCTCATCGGGACTCTGGCAGCCAACGCCGGTGCCCAGCGCCTCTACGAGCGCAGGGGGCTGCGCCCGGTCCTCGTGCAGTACGCCCGCTTCTCCGCCGACACGGAGAAACACTAGGCTCTCTGGAAGGTTTCGCCTGTGACGCGCCCGCCCCGTAGCCCTTCGGGCGCGGGAGGCGGCTTCCACTGCGTTGAGGGGGTCGCCCGAGTGTGCCCAGTGCGAGGACGACCCTCCGCCGGCGATCGTACGCACCAGACGCCGCGGACCCTGGCCCCGCGGGCAGACAGCGCTGCTGCCTTCACACGCGCCCCAGGACCAGCCGCCCAGTCGACACGCCTACCAGCAGACGGGATCGCGACGTGGAACTGCCTCCGTTCTTGATCGAGCGCATGTTCGCCGAGCATGAGTTCACGTGCCGGGTGAACCTGACCGGATCAGACACCGAAGGACTGTCGCTGGATGCGCTGTGGGAGGTCGCCCCCGAGGACACGCGTCGGTGGTACGAGTCCCTGACGCTGGGCTACACCGAATCCCCGGGCCACCCGTTGCTGAGGGAGCTGGCCGCCCGGTCCTCCGGTCTCCCGTCGGGGTCGGCGGTGCAGGTCTTCGCCGGCGCCACCGAGGCGGTGTTCGTCCTCCTCAACGTCATCCTCAGCCCCGACGACCACGTGGTGGTCATCGGCCCCACTTACCAGCTGCTGATCGACGTACCACGCGCGATCGGGGCGGAGGTGACCGAGATCCGCCTCCGGCGGGAGGACGGTTGGCGCCTGGACGTGGACGAGATCAGGCGCGCCCTGCGGCCGGACACCCGGCTGATCGTGGCGAACTTTCCCCACAACCCCACGGGAGCATTGCCGGAAGCGCCGGTCTTCGAGGAGCTTCTGGGCCTGGTGGACGGCACCGAGACCCTCCTGCTGAGCGACGAGATCTACCGAGGCATCGAACTGGAGCCGCGGCGCCGGCTCCCGTCCGCGGCGGCGCTGACGCCCAACGCGATCTCGGTCACGGGGGTGTCCAAGGTGCTGGGCATGGCCGGGGTCCGGATCGGCTGGACGGTTACGCAGAACGCAGCGGTGACGGCGCGCCTGCTGGACTACCGCTACTGGACGACGCTGGCCACGAGCGCGCCGAGCGAGATCCTCGCCGTCGCAGGCCTGCAGGCGGCCCCCGCGCTTCTGGATCGCGCCAACAGCCTGGTGCGCGCCAACGCGGCCGCGCTGGCCTCGTTCGTGGAGTCCACGCCTGGGTGGGACTGGGTGCCCCCGGCGGGTGGGACCTGCGCGTATCCGTGGCTGACGGCGACGGAGGCGCGGGCGTTCTCCGAGTGGCTGGTCGACTGTCACGGTGTGCTGCTGGCTCCTGATGTGATGTTCCAGCACGCTGGACAGCACCTGCGGTTCGGCATGGGCAGGGCCCTGTTCCCCGAGGGGATGGCCACGCTCGCCCGAGCCTGGCCGGAGTGGCAGTGCGCAAGCTCCTGTGTCCTTTGACGCACTCCACAAACGCCGGTTTTCGGTGTGCTGCGGCGTTGGGAGGGGACGGGGTTCGGGTGACCTCGACGGCGGCGATCACCCGTCGTAGAGGGTGACCGACACGCCGATGCTGGACGGCAGGTTCCCGTACTGGCCTGTGGCGCTGTACTCGCCGTCCTCGTACGTGGGCCCGTCCGCCGGAAACGAGCCGGAAACCGCGGTGCTGGTCGTCGCGGGCGGCACGCTGCCCTCGGTGTCGCTGGTCGCGGTGCACTCGGTCAGGGTCGCGGCTGCGGAGATGCCCGCCATGGAAGCCAGAATCATCGTGGGGCGCACGGCTCGCCCTCCCATGCCCTCATGCGCTGCCATGTCCGGCGTGACACCGGGAGGACCGCTACAAGGGATTGCGCCGACCATCGCCACCTTCTATCTTGGACTAGTCGTTCCAAGATAGAAGGTGGCGAGATGCCCGACATCAAGCACTTCGATACGGACGTGGTTCTGGACCAGGTGGTGCGCCTGTTCTGGCAGCGCGGGGCCGACACCACCGGCATCGCCGAGATCGTGGAGACGACCGGGCTCAGCCGCTCCAGCCTGTATGCGACCTTCGGCGGCAAAGCGCAGTTGCACGCGGCTGCGCTGGGCCGCTATCTGGAACGGCAGTCACGGCCGGTGTTCGACGCCCTGACCGCCGACACCCGCGGCGTGCCGGCCATCGCCGCGTTCTTCGAACGGCTGGTGGCGGCCCGGTGCTCGGGCGAGCACGCCCGGTGGGGATGTCTGGTCACCAACACTCATGCGACGACCGGCGGTGATCTTCCCGAGATCCGCGAGATTCTGAACCGCCACCACGACGCACTCCAGGCGGCAATGCGGACCGCGCTGGAGACCGCCCGAGCCGACGGCCAGCTCCGCACCGACCTGGACGTGGATGCGGCCGCCGAGGCACTGGCCCTGCAGGCCTACGCGGTCAACCTGCGCTCGCGAGCCGGCGCCGAGGCGGCCGTCCTGCTGGCGGGCGTGCGCGCCGTACTTGATGGTTTCACCACTACCGAGGAGAGATGATGAGCGGTTTCCGCACCTACGACGAGAGCAATGCCCCCGAGGCAGCCCGGCCGATGCTGGAGGCGGCCAAGAAGCGGATGGGGTTCGTGACCACGCTGAACGGCGTGATGGCCGAGTCGCCGGAACTGCTGGCGGGCTACAACGCGCTGGCCGAGCAGTTCGGCAAGTCGTCACTGTCCCTGGCGGCCAAGCAGGTGGTGCTGATCACGGCCAGCGTGGAGAACGGCTGCGAGTACTGCGTGGCCGCGCACTCCACCCTCGCGCTGCGTGCGCGGGTACCGGCCGAGGTCGTCGAGGCCCTGCGAACGTGCAAGCCCGTCGCCGACGAGGCGCTGGAGGCGGTCCGCCGGCTCACCCGCGCGGTGGTGGCCCAGCGTGGCTGGGTGGACGAGGCCGAGATCGAGGCATTCCTGGCCGCCGGCCACACCCGCCGGAACGTGCTGGACATCGTGCTCGGCGTCGGCATGAAGACGCTGTCGAACTACACCAACCACATCGCCCATACCCCGCTCGACCCCGCCTGGCAGGACCAGGAATGGACCCGAGCGCAGGCGGCAGTCTGACAGTTCCCAGGCTGGCCCGGCGACGTCCCGGCGACGCCAGAGCGTCTGAGCTGCTCTAACTGTGTGGGGCTACCAGGACTTGAACCCGGGACCTCTTCCTTTTCGAGGCAACCACGGTAGGAGCGGGACAGTGACCAACTCCTGCTCCGACCTGGAAAACAGTCCACGTTCCGCTGGACTGGCTCATACGTGTATACGGCGAGAACGTCAGTAGCCGCATCCGCCACACGCAGCGGCCGCTCCGTGAAGGTGGCAGCATCACCCAACTCAGCTTCGATGACCCCACCCCTGATCACCTCATCAAGGCCGCCTTGGAAGCGGGCGCCCCCGAAGCCGTCAAGTACTTCAGGGATGTCCTGCACGAGCCCCCGTACCCACCGATCTCCGAGGCGGACCTGCGTGTCCGCGAGCGACGCATCGGCTGCGAATTACCCGAGCTCCTACGACGGGTGTACACGGAGGTGAGCAACGGTGGTTTCGGCCCCTCCTACGACCTTCTAAGCCTTCCGCCCGGCGGACACCGGGAGTACGAGGGCGGCCCTGACGCGCTCGAAATATACGAGAAATACCCGGAGGTGAGCAGTGTGCTCGGGCTCCCGCTCGTGGCCGCTGGATGCTCCATGTACTGGTACATGTCGCTCACTCAGTCAGGTAACCCCGTCTGCCTCTGGGACGCCGACGGGTGAAACTTTCCCGACGAGCAGTCCCCTGGCGATCTGCTCGTCGCTAGCAGAGTGGTTCGACCGCTGGGTCGACGGACGCGACCTGGAAACTTCGTATCCTGAACGCCAGAATCATCGGCGGCATGGTGGCGTCATCAACGGACGCGACCTGGAAATCCCGTATCCCGAAGGTGACCCATGGTTGGCGGGCAAGGAATGGGTGTAAGGGTTGGAACACAATCCGACCGATGGCGGTGATGATCCGCCTCACTGGACAGGGGCGCTCTGAGTGCCTGTTCCAAGACGGGTGATCACGACTTTGGTGATCAGCCCGCGTAGCGGTGGAGCAGTCCAGGGAAGGTCTGGAGGGCTTGAACGTCCGTGTATGGTGCTGCCTTCTCAGCCGGCGGAATGCTGGAAGCCGCGCAGGATGGCGGTGAGTCCCATCTCGAAGTGGTCGTCAAGGGCGGTGGCGTCGGCGGCCTCGGCGAGCAGGTTGTAGTCGGGGGTATCGGGTCGAGGTTTGCGACTGCGCCGTTCTGCGCCGAGCTTGGTCACGGCGATGGCCAGGGCGTGGCCGATGGTGAACTCGCGCAGGCAACGGGCTATGCGCAGGGCGTCCGCCGAGGGGATGCCGTCGGCGTGGAGTTTGGTGACCATCTTGACGCCGGTGTCGATGGAGGCGGGTGAGCGTACCGGACGGGTCGCGAACACCTGCACGGCGTGGGGGTGGCGCAGGAGGATGTCGCGCAACCGCATGCAGTATTCGCGCGCCAACTCCTGCCAGGGGCCGTCCCAGGGCAGGGTGTCGACGCCGATCTCGGTGAACAGCGCCTCGGCGACGCCGTCAAAGAGCGCCTCCTGGTCGTCGTAGTAGCGGTAGACGGCCATCGGGTCGAAGCCGACCGCGGTGCCGAGCTTGCGCATGGAGAACTTGCGCAGGCCGTGGGCGTCGATGAGGGCGAGCGCGACGACGGCGAGGTATTCGCGGGTGAGGGTCGGCCGGGTGGGTGGCTCCGGCAGCCTCCCCGGCGGGCTGGGGTCGGCTGTCATGCTGGGAAGCCCTCCAGGATCGTGGTGAGTGTCTTGGTGAAGTCCTCCGGGTACTGCATGTACGGGAGGTGGCCGCCGGGGAACTCCTGGCAGGGTATGCCAAGACGCTTCGACAGCACGTGCGCGGGAGTGTAGTAGGGCTTGCCGGCGCTGTCGCGGCCGGTGGCCAGGCACCACGGTGCCGTGGTGGCGGCCAGCGCGGCCAGGTCGGGCCGGTAGTCGAAGCAGACCACCGGCAGCTCGCGGCGGAAGGCCAGCTCCGCGTTGCGGAGCTGGCGGGTCATCGCGTCCGGCTCGCGTCGGTTGATCTTCCGCGCCAGGTCGCCGGCGGCGAGCATGAGGTGGGTGCCGGCGGCGATGACGGCCTGGCCGGTGGGTGACAGGAAGAGTCGTGGCGGGTCCGGCAGCGTCATCGCGCCGAAGGCCGCGTAGGCCCGCATCAGGTGCCCTTCCCGGCCGAGGCGGCCGATGTGTTCGATCTCCCGCCGCTCGGGAGCGTCCGCCGGGAGGAGCTGGACCAGCGGTGGCTCGTGCACGACCGCGCCGAGCAGGCGGTCGGGATGCCTGACGACCATCTCCAGGGCGATGGCCGCGCCGCCGCTGTTGCCGAAGAGGTAGGAGCGCTGCAGGCCGTAGTGGTCGAGGATGGCGGCGGCGTCATCGGCCTGGCGGGGAATCGCGATCGAGGCCTCCGGGTCGGTGAACGGGCTGCGCGAGTTGCCGCGCCGATCGTAGGTGATCACGGTGAACGTCCGTGCCAGTAGCGGGACCACGTCCGCGTACATGGCGGCGTCGCCTCCGCCACCGGAGATCAGCAGCAGTGCAGGCCCGTCACCGGCACGTTCGACGTGCAGCCGCGCGCCGGGCACCTGAACCGAGTCGATCAACATGGCTCTCCCTTGCCGACGTCGCAGAACACCTGTCTACATCGTAGCGTACGTCTACATTGCAGACAGATTTCGAACGGAGCCATGGGATTGCGGGAATTCTCGTATTCGTGGGCCTGGTCGCGAGCCTGTACGTCATCGACCCAGGCAGGGAGCCGATCAGCATCACTGTCAGCGAGTACGTGCTGGGGCCTCACGGCTGGTTGCTCAGCTTTGCCGCGCTGGCGTTCGGGCCAGGAGTGCTCGCCCTCACCGCCGCGATCGCCGCAACCTTGCCGTCGCCCCGACCACGCGCAGGCCTCACCTTGCTGACAACGGCCGGACTCGGCATGGTGGTGGTCGGGGCGTTCCCGACCGATCCCATCGACCCGACCGGTCCCCGGTTCGTGACCACCTCGGGGGTGATCCATGCGGCGGCCGGCATCCTGGCGTTCACCTGTTGCGCCCTCGCCGGGCCGCTGCTCACCCGCCCGATCCTCAAGGCCACGAGCACCACGAGACTGAGCGGACTTGCCTTCCTTCCGCCGGCGGGCTATGCGATCTTCTGGGTCACCGGCCTCCTCGACAACCAGCTCGGCGGCCTGTTCGGCAACCGCTCAGCCACCGGGCTCGGAGAGCGCCTCATGGCGGTGACGTTCATCATCTGGCTGATCAAGGCCGCGCTCGGCATCAGACGTGCCATGCGTCAGGACTGATCGGAGATTGGCGAACGGCAGAGGTGCCGAGTGCCGAAGTAGTGCTTCACCCTCATCGTTTCACTCAGCACGAAGTAGCCGTCATCTATACCGTAGCTGCGGCAGTCGCACATCCTCGACTCGACGTAGGGCTGAGGGTTTCGGTGTCGGCCTGCGACAATCGACGGCATGGGCCGGCGCGCGGCGGCTCGAACATGCGCGAACTGCGGTCTCCCACTGCCGGAGGACTCGCGGTCGGTTCATGTCAGCGGCAGGCGATGCACGGCCGGGCCCGCGGCCCGCCCTGCGGCCACGGCCAGCGCCATTGCTTGCAGCGTGCTCCCACCTGACAACGAAGAACAGCACACGGATTAAAAGTGGCTCGCTCTTTCTGCGGGTGACGACTTGTTGACCTGTGGCCGATATGGTCGCCCCCTCGTGGCGGAGGAAGAGCATTCCGTGCATGTTCCGGATCTTGGAAGCGGATGGCCTACTGCTTGTGGCCGGCTGGGTGGACTTGGCAGGTGCAGGTCTGCGAGCGTGAAGTCGTGTGGGCTAGGCAATTGTGGTGGGACGGCGTTCGAAGGTTCAGCCGAGGGCCCTGTACTCAGTTGACGGCTGGGCCAGCTCAGGGTGATCCACGTAGTAGCGATCGCCATAGACGCTCAGCATTGCCCAGTGCCACGCCTCGTCGTGGAAGATCAATCCGCGGAATGGCGTGCCACTAGCCTCGTAGGGGTAGCACTCCAGCGCAGCTTCCTCGGCTTCGGCCGTAGTGAGGCCCCCGTAGCGCTGCATCACCCACGCGAAGGCTCGGCGCTCATCTCGCAGGTATGCAACATACTCATCTTCGTCCCAAACCGCCTCATCCTCGCGCTCGGTCATGCCTGGCACTATAGGACGGGCCCGGCACGGTCAGCCTGGCCGGACGTGTCGTGCTGGCTGCCGAGATCATCAACGGCCGCCGGGTCACTGTCCGGATCGAGGAACACACCCTGATGTTCCTCGATCCCGGCACGCGGGAGTTGCTGCGCACCCGTCCCAATCCGATCGGCTGGGACCGGGTGCGGCACCTTCGAGACGCACAGCCGGCCGGTCCGCCGCCCCGGCCCTCGATCGAGCCGATCACCGTGCAGCGGGTCGCCAGCAACAGCGGCGTCATCATGGTCGCCGGGCAGAAGGTCGCCCTCGGCCGGATCCACGCCTGCGCGATCGTCACCGTGCGTGCACGTCAGCGACACCACTCTGACCATCGAACTGCCCGACGACAACCGCGTGGTCCGCCGCACCACCACCCAGCCCGTCCGCAACATCAAAGCGGCCCGGCCCCGCAAGGCCGGTCATGTCTCCTAGGGTGCCCGTCAAGCATGTGGTGGGACAGTTGTGTCAATCATGTCGTGGGACTAGACATCGCGCGATGCTAAGCCGTCTCCCCGGGCCATGCGGGAAGAGATCGTCTTTCGAAGCGGGGCGGACAGAAGATCCTCAAGGACGAGGCGGGGGAGAGCTGGGTGGACACGGGGCACGTGTTCACGACCAAGTCCGGCCGGCCCATCGAGCCGCGAAACCTGGCCCGGTCCTTCGCCCGGATCGTGCAGAAGAACGAGCTACGGCCGATCCGTGTTCACGATCTCCGGCACACGGCGGCGTCGCTACTCAAGAAGCCGGGGGTTTCACCGCGTGACGCGATGGAGATCCTTGGCCACAGCCGCATCTCGGTCACGATGGAGATCTACACTCACGGCGACGGCGAGAGCCGGGAGAACGCGATCAAGAGGGTCAACGAGCTGTTCGAGTGAGCCGTTGCAGTACCGGTTGCAGTAAAAAGGCCCCGGAGCTTGATCGCTTCGGGGCTTTCTGCTGGTGGGGCTACCAGGACTTGAACCTGGGACCTCTTCCTTATCAGGGAAGCGCTCTAACCGACTGAGCTATAGCCCCGCGCACACCGCACCGTATCGCATCGGCCTTACCGACGCGAACCGGTTGCTCGAACGAGGAAAAGCTTACCGTGTCCGCGCCCGTGCTCGCGCCGCACCCGTTGACCCGGGGCGGCGCGAGCGGCGCGGCCTACTCGGCCTCGCTGAAGGTCACCTCGACGCCGCCCACCAGGTCGGAGGCGACGTTGTAGATGACGGACCCCAGCGTGGCGAGGGCGGTGATGAGCACGACGTTGACCGCTCCGATCAGGGCGGTGTAGCCCAGGATGCGGACCGGCTCGAACCATGAGGCGATGTCGATGGGCAGCGCCGTCTGGCCCTGCTCGCCCTGGCCGAGCTGGTTGACCAGGTCGACGATCGAGTCGAAGACGCCCAGCGCGGACAGCACGCCGTACAGCACGGCGACTGCCACGAACAGCACCACGAAGCAGACGAGCGAGACCACGAAGCTGAACTTCATGGCCGACCACGGCTCGATGCGGCGCAGCACCAGGTGGGCCTTGCGGGGGAGCCGGGCTCCCGACGAGGAGGACTTCTTCTTCGACGACGACAGCTCCAGCTGCGGCGGCGCCTCCGACGTCAGTGACGGCCGGATGCCCGACGACGCCCCCCTGCCGTCATGCTGGTCCGCGGGCGTGGGCTTGGGGCCGGTCGGTGCCGGCTTGGCCCCCGCGGGCGGGGCCGAGGAGGACGGCGGCGCGGTCGGCATCGGGTGCACGGCCGTCGCGTTGTCCTCCTCAGGCTTGTCGAAGGTCTCGGATTCGGCGGACTTCTTCGGCTTCTGCCCGTTGTCCCGAGCCGCCTTCGTCCTCGCGCTGGGGCTACCACCCTGGGCGCTCATGACTTACTCTCCTCCCCCGTCTTCCTCGATGTCCACCGCAGCCTCCATAGACTCGGCGTTGCGGGCGAGGGCAACCACACTGTCGCCTTCGGCGAGGTTCATCAAACGCACTCCCATGGTCTGGCGGCCGGACTGCTTGATCTCGCCGGCACTCGTCCGGATCACCCCACCGGCGGACGTGATCGCGAAGACCTCGTCCTCTGGGTTGACCATGACGGCTCCGACCAGCTTGCCACGGGAGCTTACGATTTTCGCAGTCAGCACACCTCTACCGCCACGACCTTGAACCGGATACTGCTCAACTGGGGTCCGCTTGGCGTACCCAGCCTTGGTCGCGATAAGCACGTGCTGGCCGTCGGCCATGCGATTCATGGCGAGCAACTCGTCGCCATCGAGGAACCGCATGCCGATGACGCCGCTGGTCGCGCGGCCCATCGGGCGCAGCGCGTCGTCGGAGGCGGTGAAGCGGATCGCCTGCGCGCCCTTGGAGACGAGCAGCAGGTCGTCCTCCTCGGAGACCAGCCGGGCGCCGATGACCTCGTCGTCCTCACGCAGGTTGATGGCGATGAGGCCACCGGACCTGGGGGAGTCGTACTCGGACAGGCGGGTCTTCTTGACCAGGCCGCTGCGGGTGGCGAGCACGAGGTACGGGGCGACGTCGTAGTCACGCAGGTCGAGGACCTCCATGACGGTCTCGTCGGGCTGCATGGCCAGCAGGTTGGCCAGGTGCATGCCCCGCGCGTCACGTCCGGAGTCGGGCAGTTCGTACGCCTTGACCCGGTAGACGCGGCCCTTGTTGGTGAAGAACAGCAGCCAGTGGTGGGTCGTGGTGACGAAGAAGTGGTCGACGATGTCGTCCTGCCGCAGCTGTGCCCCGCGCACGCCCTTGCCGCCGCGCTTCTGCGCGCGGTAGAGGTCGGTGCGGGTGCGCTTGGCGTAGCCGCCGCGGGTGATGGTGACGACGATGTCCTCTTCGGCGATCAGGTCCTCGATGGACATGTCGCCGTCGTAGGCGGTGATCTCGGTACGCCGGTCCTCGCCGAAGCGGGCCACTACCTCGCTGAGCTCGTCGCCGACGATCTGCCGCTGCCGCGACTCGGAGCCCAGGATGTCCTGGTAGTCGGCGATCTGCGCCATGAGGTGGTCGAACTCGTCCTGGATCGCCTGGCGCTCCAGTGCGGCGAGCTTGCGCAGCTGCATGTCGAGGATGGCCTGCGCCTGGATCTCGTCGATGTCCAGCATGCCCATGAGGCCCTGCTGGGCGGCGGCGGCCGACTCGGACGCGCGGATCAGGGCGATCACGTCGTCGAGCCGCTCCAGGGCCTTGAGCAGCGCCCGCAGGATGTGGGCGCGCTCCTCGGCCTTGCGCAGCAGGAAGCGGGTACGCCGGACGACGACCTCGACCTGGTGCAGCACGTAGTACGAGATGAACTGGTCGAGCCGCAGCGTGCGCGGCACCCCGTCGACCAGGGCCAGCATGTTGGCGCCGAAGGTGTCCTGGAGCTGGGTGTGCTTGTACAGGTTGTTGAGCACGACCTTGGCGACGGCGTCGCGCTTGAGCACAATGACCAGACGCTGGCCGGCCCGCGACGACGACTCGTCGCGCACGTCGGCGATGCCGGTGACCTTGCCCTGCTTCACCAGCTCGGCGATCTTCAGGGCGAGGTTGTCCGGGTTGACCTGGTAGGGGAGCTCGGTGACGACGAGGGCGTGCCGGCCCTTGTTGTCCTCCTCGACCTCCACCACGGCCCGCATGGTGATCGAGCCACGGCCGGTGCGGTAGGCGTCCTCGATGCCCCGGCGGCCGACGATCAGCGCGCTGGTCGGGAAGTCGGGGCCCTTGACGCGCGCCATGGCGGCTTCGAGCAGCTCCTCCTCGGACGCCTCCGGGTTCTCCAGCGCCCACTTGACGGCCTCGGCCACCTCGCGCAGGTTGTGCGGCGGGATGTTGGTGGCCATGCCGACCGCGATGCCGCCCGAGCCGTTGACCAGCAGGTTGGGGAAGCGCGCCGGCAGGACGACGGGCTCCTGGGAGCGGCCGTCGTAGTTGGGCTGGAAATCGACGGTTTCCTTGTCGATGTCGCGCAGCATCTCCATGGCGATGGGCGCGAGCTTGCACTCGGTGTAGCGCATCGCCGCGGGCGCGTCGTTGCCCGGGGAGCCGAAGTTGCCCTGGCCGTCGACCAGCGGGTGACGCAGCGACCAGGGCTGCGCCAGCCGCACGAGCGCGTCGTAGATCGAGGTGTCGCCGTGCGGGTGGTACGAACCCATGACGTCACCGACGACGCGCGAGCACTTGAAGTACCCGCGGTCGGGGCGGTAGCCGCCGTCGTACATCGCGTACAGCACTCGCCTGTGCACCGGCTTCAGGCCGTCACGCACATCGGGCAGCGCACGCGAGACGATGACCGACATCGCGTAGTCCATGTAGCTGCGCTGCATCTCGGTCTGGATGT
This sequence comes from Nonomuraea sp. NPDC005501, assembly GCF_040605905.1. Taxonomy (NCBI): domain Bacteria; kingdom Bacillati; phylum Actinomycetota; class Actinomycetes; order Streptosporangiales; family Streptosporangiaceae; genus Nonomuraea; species Nonomuraea sp. NPDC005501. Next base: position 13,945 of record NZ_JBEXDT010000029.1, read on the forward strand.
CGACCGGCTCGATGCGATCGGGCGACGGTGGAGGCGGAGTGTTCACTTCCGTCACGTGTGAAGATCCTTTTCTGAGGTACGGCTGTCGCTACACGTCCAGGAAACGGACATCTCGCGCATTGCGGATGATGAACGCCCGGCGTGCTTCGACGTCCTCACCCATGAGCACGCTGAACATCTCGTCGGCCTGGGCGGCGTCGTCGAGGGTGGCCTGCAGCAGGATGCGGCTGTCGGGGTTCATGGTGGTCTCCCACAGCTGGTTGGCGTTCATCTCGCCGAGACCCTTGAACCGCTGGACGCCGTCGTGGGCGCGCGGGTCGCGCTTGCCGCGGGCGATGCCCTCCTGGATGATCGCGTCGCGCTCCCGGTCGGAGTAGGCGTAGGACGCGTCCTCACCCTTCCGGTCCCACTTGATCTTGTACAGCGGCGGCTGCGAGAGGTAGACGTGGCCGCCCTCGATCAGCGGCCGCATGAACCGGAACAGCAGCGTCAGCAGCAGCGTGGTGATGTGCTGGCCGTCGACGTCGGCGTCGGCCATCAGGATCAGCTTGCTGTAGCGCAGCTTGCTGATGTCGAACTCGTCGTGGACGCCGGTGCCCAGCGCGGTGATCAGCGACTGGACCTCGACGTTCTGCAGGACCTTGTCGACCCTGGCCTTCTCGACGTTGAGGATCTTGCCGCGGATCGGCAGGATCGCCTGGAAGCGGGAGTCCCGGCCGCCCTTGGCGGAGCCGCCCGCGGAGTTGCCCTCGACGATGAACAGCTCGCACTTGTCGGGGTCGTTCCACTGGCAGTCGGCGAGCTTGCCGGGCAGGCCGCTGCCCGACTCCAGCAGCGACTTGCGCCGGGTCAGGTCGCGCGCCTGGCGGGCCGCGAGGCGCGCCCTGGCGGCCTGCAGCGACTTGTTGATGATGTCCTTGGCCTCGCCGGGGTTGCGCTCGAACCACGCGCGCAGATGGTCGTTGCAGGCCTTCTGCACGAACGACTTGGCCTCGGTGTTGCCCAGCTTGGTCTTGGTCTGGCCCTCGAACTGGGGGTCGGCCAGCTTGATCGACACAATCGCGGTCAGGCCCTCACGGACGTCCTCACCGGAGAGGTTGTCGTCCTTGCCCTCCTTGAGGTACTTCTGCTCGCGCGCGTAGCGGTTGACGATGGACGTCAGCGCCGCGCGGAAGCCCTCCTCGTGGGTGCCGCCCTCGGCCGTGTTGATGACGTTGGCGAAGGAGTAGACCGACTCCGAGTAGGAGTTGTTCCACTGCATGGCGATCTCGACCGAGATGCCGTCGCCCTGCTCCTCGAAGTCGATGACCGACGCGTGCGCCGGCTCCTTCTTGGAGTTGAGGTGGGTGACGAAGTCGGACAGGCCGCCGTCGTAGCGGTACTCGACCTTGACGGACTCGCCGTTGACGTGGTCGGGCCGCTCGTCGGCCAGCGTGATCGTCAGACCCTTGTTGAGGAACGCCATCTCCTGGAACCGGCGCGAGAGCATCTCGAAGTTCCACGTGGTGGTCTCGAAGATCTCGGGGTCGGCCCAGAAAGTGACCTCGGTGCCGGTCTCGTCGGTCTCCTCGTCAATGGACAGAGGGGCGACGGGCTTGGCGTTGACGAGATTCAGGCGGTGAACGCGCCCGTTCTGCTTGACCACGACGTTCATGGCTGTGGACAGCGCGTTGACCACGGCGGAACCCACGCCGTGCAGACCACCCGAAACGGCGTACGACTTGCCGTCGAACTTGCCGCCCGCGTGGAGCGTGGTGAGCACCACCTCGACCGCGGATCGCTTCTCCACAGGGTGGATGCCCGTGGGGATGCCACGCCCGTTGTCGACCACCCGGACGCCGTTGTCGGCCAGCAGTGTGACGTCGATGCGGTCCGCGTGACCGGCGAGTGCCTCGTCCACCGCGTTGTCCACGATCTCCTGGACAAGGTGGTGCAGACCGCGCTCACCGGTCGATCCGATATACATACCCGGGCGCTTGCGAACCGCCTCAAGCCCTTCGAGTACGGTGATTGAGCTAGCGTCGTAGGACAAGTCCCAAATCCTCCTGCCGCGGACACGCGGCAGGGAGGCGCTCTCTTACCCAGCTGCCCCTGCCGTGCCCGTCACCGTCGTGAGTGCCCCGTTGCGCTGGTCACCCGGGGGAGTCGACGTCGCATGGCGCGCCGGGGGTGACACGCAAGCGGACGTGTCCGGAATCCGCTTTCATTCTACCGGGTCCGAGCGCCCAAGGTGGCATTGAACGCCCCTGTATTGCCCTGTCGCTCGCTGACCCCCCGCGCAAGCCTTCCCCCCCATGGGCGCGGGGTCATCGCTCCTGCGGGCTTCTGATCGGTTTTCCGCGCCTGTCCGCTCTCCGTTCCCGATCGCGTACGGCTGGTCGCGGGCCGGTCCTCCGCCCCCGCCCGCTCAGCCGTACGTGTCGCCCGGGCCGCGGCTCCCCGTGACCCGCAGGCCGCCCTGACGAGGCCCGTGCTGCGGTCCCTTGACCTTGACCCTCGTCACCGTGCCCTCGCCCAGCTCCTCGTTGAGCCGTCGCAGCAGCGTGCGTGCGAGCAGCCGCACCTGGGTGGCCCACGCCGTGGAGTCGGCCGCGATCAGCACCTCGCCGTCCTCGAACCCCTCCGGCTTGGTGTGGGCGGCCAGGTCGGGACCGACGATGTCGGCCCAGCGCCCGAACACGCCGCCGACGGCCGCCGGCCGCTCCCAGCCGCGCTCGGCCAGCAGGTCCCGGATGGCGCGGCCGAAAAGCTGGGGATCTCCGCCCTCCCGGCGGGGGCCGGCCGCCCTGCGCCGCGGCTCACGGCGGGGGAGCTGGCCGCGCTTGGCCGCGTCGGCCTTGGCCTGGGCCAGCTTCTCCCTCGCCATGGCGGCGCCCCGGGCGGTGGGGTTGTCGTCAACGGACACGGGTCACGCTCCCCTCTGCGACGTCGAAACGGGCGCCGGCCAGCTCGGGCGGCACGTCGTCGGGCACGGCCGCGGTGATCAGCACCTGCTCGGCGGGCGCGACGATCTCGGCCAGGCGGCGTCTGCGCTGGCCGTCGAGCTCGGCGAAGACGTCGTCGAGGATCAGGACCGGGTCGCCGCCGTCGGCGCGCAGCAGATCGTACGCGGCCAGGCGCAGCGCCAGCGCGAACGACCACGACTCGCCGTGGCTGGCGTAGCCGCGGGCGGGCAGGTCGCCGAGGCCGAGGACGAGGTCGTCGCGGTGCGGGCCGACGAGTGTGACGCCGCGCTCCAGCTCGGCCGGGCGGACCTCCAACAGCCGCTCCCGCATCCGCTCCTCAAGGGTTTTCCCCAAGTCTGTGGATAACGTCTGCGCATCGGAAGATCCCCGCTCACCGGCGACTTCGTCCTCCGCGCCGTCCCCGCCTGTGGACAACGTGCTGCGATAGTCGAGGGTCGCGGGGGCGCTCGTGGGGGCGAGCGCGGCGTACGCTCCGGCGACCAGCGGGCGCAGCGACTCGACCAGATCGAGGCGGGCCTGGAGGAGCTCCGCGCCGTGCCGCGCCAGATGGGCGTCCCAGACGTCCAGGGTGGCCGTCACGTCGCCGGCGCCCGCCGCCGCGAACCCGGAGTCGCCCTCGGCCTTACGGGGGCTCCTGGAGCCTCTGCGGGCCTGCGTGGCCGTGCGCAGCAGCGCGCCCCGCTGCTTGAGCACCCGCTCGTAGTCGGCCCGCACCCCGGCGAACCGGGGCGCCCGCGCCACCAGCAGGTCGTCGAGGAAGCGCCGGCGCTCCGACGGGTCGCCCTTGGCCAGCGCCAGGTCCTCCGGCGCGAACAGCACCGTCCGCAGCAGCCCGATGACGTCGCGCGGCCGCGCTGGCGAGCGGTTGAGCCGGGCGCGGTTGGCCCGGCCCGGGTTGATCTCCAGCTCCACCAGCGCCCGCCGGTCGTCCCTGTGGACGGCGCAGCGCACGATCGCCCGGCTCGCCCCCTGCCGCACCAGGGGCGCGTCGGTGGCCACCCGGTGACTGGAGTGCGTCGCGACGTAGCCGAGGGCCTCGACCAGGTTGGTCTTGCCCTGGCCGTTGGGTCCGACGAACGCCGTGACGCCCGGCTCCAGGCCGAGCTCCACGGAGGCGTAGGACCGGAAGTCGGTCAGCGACAGGTGGGCGACATGCACCCCACGAAGGTTAGTGGGCCACGCCGGTCACGTGGGCAACCGGCTTGCCCACCTGTGGAAAACCCGGGGGACGAGCCTCGCGCGGAAGGTCCTACTGCGCCTCGCGCGGCGGGGTGACGTCGGCGCCGGGCGCGTCCGCGCCCTTCTCGGTGGAGCCCTCGGCCGCGGTCACCGCGTGGCCGCCGAACTGGTTGCGCAGCGCCGCGACGACCTTCATCGCGGGGGAGTCGTCCTGCCGCGAGGCGAACCGCGCGTACAGCGCCGCGGTGATCACGGGCAGGGGCACCGCGTGGTCGACGGCGGCCTGGACCGTCCAGCGGCCCTCGCCCGAGTCCTGGGCGTAGCCGCGGAGCTGGTCGAGACGCTCGTCGTCGTCGAGGGCGCGTACGAGCAGGTCCAGCAGCCACGACCGGATGACCGTGCCGGTGCGCCAGCTGCTGAACGAGCCGCGCACGTCCTTGACGACGTCCGACGCCTCCAGCAGCTCCCAGCCCTCGGCGAAGGCCTGCATCATGCCGTACTCGATGCCGTTGTGGACCATCTTCGCGAAGTGGCCCGCGCCGACGTCGCCCGCGTGGACGAAGCCGTCCTCGCCCTCCGGCTTCAGCGTCTCGAACACGGGCATCAGGTGGCCGACGGCGGCCTTGTCGCCGCCGCACATGAGCGCGTAGCCGTTCTCCAGGCCCCAGACGCCGCCGCTGACGCCGCAGTCGACGAAGCCGATGCCCTTCTCGGCCAGCTCCGCCGCGTGCTTCTGGTCGTCGACGTAGTGGGAGTTGCCGCCGTCGACGACGATGTCGCCCTCGCTGAGCAGGCGCCCGAGCTCGTCGATCGTCTGCTGGGTGGGCTTGCCCGCCGGGACCATCACCCAGACCGCGCGCGGCGCCTCCAGCCGTTCGACCAGCTCCTTCAGGCTGCCCACATCGCTGACCTCGCGGTTGTGGTCATATCCGACGACGTCATGGCCACCGCGCCGGAGGCGCTCGGCCATGTTGCCGCCCATCTTGCCGAGCCCGATCATGCCGATCTGCATTTGCTCTACCCCCTTGTCAGGCTTCCATCATCCCTGATGTCAGCTTCAGCCTGACAGGCGGATCGGCATGATCAGGTAACGGTAGTCGGGAGCGCCGTCGCCGTCCACCGGCTTGCCCCCGGTGAGGATGGCGGGCTTGGTGGACGTGGTCATCTGCAGCCGGGCCACGTCGGAGTCGATCGCACCCAGCCCTTCCAGCAGGAACTGGTGGTTGAAGGCGATGTTCATCTCCTCGCCCTCATAGTCCACGGGCAGCACCTCGACGGCCTGCGCCTCGTCGCCGCTGCCGGCCTCCAGCACGACCTCGCCGCTCCTGAACGCGAGACGCACGGGGGTGTTGCGCTCGGCGACCAGGGCCACGCGCTTGACCGCCTCGACGAACGGGCCTGTGGACAGGTCGGCGCGCGCGGAGAACTCCGTGGGCAGCAGCGAGCGGTACTTGGGGAACTCGGGGTCGAGCAGGCGCGTGGTGGTGCGCCGGCCGCCGCTGGAGAAGCCGATCATGCCCTCGCCGGCGCCGCCGGCCGAGCTGAGCGCGATCTCCACCTCGGCGCCGGACGAGCCGAGGGCCTTGGCCGTGTCGGCCAGGGTCTTGCCGGGGATCATCGCGACGGCCGAGATGTCGGGCTGGCCGGGCTGCCACTTCAGCTCGCGCACGGCCAGGCGGTAGCGGTCGGTCGCGGCGAGGGTGACCAGGTCGCCCTCGATCTCCATGCGGACGCCGGTGAGCATCGGCAGCGTGTCGTCACGGCCGGCGGCGACGGCGACCTGCGCGACGGCGGAGGCGAACACGTCGCTGCCCACCCGCCCGGCGGCCGGCGGCATGGCCGGGAGCGTCGGGTAGTCCTCCACAGGCATGGTGAGGAGTGTGAATCGCGCGCTGCCGCACGTGACGACCGCCTTGGCGCCGTCCACCACGAAGTCCACAGGCTGTGCGGGAAGGGAGCGGGTGATCTCGGCGAGGAGCTTGCCGGAGACGAGGACGACTCCCGGCTCGCCGGTCTGGAGCTCGAGCGTCACCTGGGCGGAGACCTCGTAGTCGAAGCCGGAGAGTTTGAGCCGCTGCTCGTCGGTCACCTCCATGCGCATGCCGGCGAGCACGGGCACCGACGGGCGGGCGGGAAGGCTGCGCGCCGTCCATGCCACCGCCTCAGCGAGGACGTCTCGCTCGATTCGGAACATCACCGTGATCAGCCTCCTGGGTGCCTCGTTGAGATTTCAAAGTGTCTCGCCTCCCGCACCTCCGGTCCGGGAGAACCCTTCTATGGGTCTTGAGTTCTTTCTAGATGAGATAAGTGGTCATCACACTAGGGGGTGTGGATACTGTGGACAACCGGCGTTTCCGCTGCTCAGGCCGCCTGTTTTCATCCACCGCCCCTGTGGGTGACGCCTGGGGACAACTTCGCCGCCTGGGGATGACGAAAAGTTGTGCACACGCTGTCCCCAGACCAGGGGGTGTTCATCCACCGGTCATCCACAAGGTTTCCACCGGTTATCCACGGGGTAAACCGCCTGTTCGCGCGGCCTCAGATGACTGTGCACAGGGCGTCCACAGGACATCCACAGGTTGTCCCCAAGTTATCCGCAGGATGTCCCCAGCTTTATCCCCAGCCCTTGTGGGCGAAATTTCCGGGCATTGTGGGGCGGCTGACGGCCGTCCGTGCGCGTTTCCCCTGGTCCACAGTGTTATCCACAGGCTGTGCATAACTACTCAGGACCCGCTGGTGGTCTGTTTGATGCGCATTGTCAGCTCATTGACCTGGTTGTACATCGACCTGCGCTCCGCGATGAGGGACCGGATCTTGCGCTCCGCGTGCATCACCGTCGTGTGGTCGCGGCCGCCGAACTGCTGGCCGATCTTCGGCAGCGACAGCTCCGTCAGCTCGCGGGCGAGGTACATCGCGATCTGACGGGCGTTCACCAGCGCCCGGCTGCGCGAGCTGCCGCACAGGTCGTCGATGCTGATGCCGAAGTACTCGGCGGTCTTGGCCATGATGGTCGCGATCGTTATCTCCGGGCCCGACTCGGAGGTGATCAGATCCTTCAGCACCACCTCGGCGAGCTGCAGGTCGACGCCCTGCCGGTTGAGGCTGGCGAACGCGGTCACCCTGATGAGGGCGCCCTCGAGCTCGCGGATGTTGGTGGAGATGCGGCTCGCGATGTACTCCAGCACCTCGGGCGGCGCGGCCAGGCCCTCCTGGATCGCCTTCTTCCTGAGGATGGCGATGCGGGTCTCCAGCTCGGGCGGCTGGACGTCGGTGATCAGGCCCCACTCGAACCGGTTGCGAAGCCGGTCCTCCAGCGTGATGAGCTGCTTGGGCGCCCGGTCGCTGGAGATGACGATCTGCTTGTTGGCGTTGTGCAGCGTGTTGAAGGTGTGGAAGAACTCCTCCTGCGTCTGCTCCTTGCCCTCCAGGAACTGGATGTCGTCCACGAGCAGGATGTCGATCGCGCGGTAGCGCCCGCGGAAGCCGTCGGCCTTGTGGTCGCGGATGCTGTTGATGAAGTCGTTGGTGAACTCCTCGGAGCTCACGTACCTCACCCGCGCGCCGTCGTACAGGCTCTGCGCGTAATGACCGATGGCGTGCAGGAGATGTGTCTTGCCGAGCCCCGAGTCGCCATAGATGAAGAGCGGGTTGTACGCCTTCGCGGGGGACTCGGCCACGGCCACGGCCGCGGCGTGTGCGAACCGGTTGCTGGCCCCGATGACGAATGTCTCGAATGTGTACTTCTGGTTGAGTCTGGCCGGTTCGCTGGGTTTTGTGCTCTTCGCCTCCCACCGGTTCGGCGGCGGCTCCGGCGCTTTCTCCACAGGCGGTGTGTACGGCTGGGCCTGTTCAAAAGTGAAGCCAGGCTGTGGATATTCGGTGGATGACTGAGCCGGCTCCGCCTGTGGAGAATAGAACTGCGGGGGCTCCGAAACGGCGTAATGCTGGGACGACGGGGGCTGTGGGAAACGCAGCTGCTGATCCACACCCTGGGGATAACCATTGCCCACAGGCTGTTGATGAGGCTCTTGGGAAGGCTGCTCGGGGGCCGTCGTGTCGATCATCACGGCCAGCCGCACGGCCTTGCCGAGCTCCTGCGACAGCGCCGTCGTCACCGGCTGGCGCAGCTTGCCCTCGATGAGGTCCTTGAGGAAGTCGTTGGGGACGCCCAGCACGATCGTGTCGCCGGCCGCGGCGATCGGGCGGACCATGGAAAGCCACGTGCGCTGCTGGACGGGGACGTTCTCGTTGATGAAGTTGCCCAGAGCCCTGGACCAGACCGTGGCGAGCTCGGCAGCGTTCATGGCGCCACTCCCCTCCTTCCTTTCCGCGGCCCCCCGCGATTGTTATCCACACCCGGGTGCCGTCTGCGTGACGGTCGACCCCGTCCGTCCACAGCCCGGGAACCGCGCGCGATACCCCGGATCTCCACAGGTGATCCACAGGATGTCCACAGCCTCACATGGCCCTGGAGTGGCCGACAGTAGCTATGTGCACAGGCTGTGTACAAGACGTTGTCCACAGCCTAGTGGCACCTGGGTGCACATACTGTGGACGCGGCCGGGGCGGTGGAAAACCTGCCTGTGGACAGGTGGATAACCTCGCGGTGGCGTCCGCCGGTTTGACCTAGGACGCGTCTGGCCCGTAACGTACGACGGTCGGCTTGCCACGCGACGGCTATTTCGCGTGCCCTCGCTTCCACGGCAGGCCAGCCATGTGTTTCAAGCGCCCCTGGGCGCACCATCAAGCCTGGAGCCCACCCGTGAGCAAGCGTACTTTCCAGCCGAACAACCGTCGTCGCGCGAAGACCCACGGCTTCCGGCTGCGGATGCGCACCCGGGCCGGCCGCGCCATCCTCGCCGCCCGTCGTCGCAAGGGCCGCGAGAAGCTGTCGGCCTGATCGCCCCGCGCCTGATAGTCCGCCCGCCGGTGATGTCCGCCGGCGGGCAATAGGCGTATACGGTCCTTTCACGTGCTGTCCCGAGAATCCCGCATGCGGCGCGGGGAGGAGTTCCAGGAGGCGATCAAGCGCGGCAGACGCGCCGGTCGCCCCACTTTGGTGGTGCATCTCGTTGTTTCAGGGGATGAGACACCTCGGGTGGGTTTCGTGGTGAGCCGAGCCATCGGTGGCGCCGTCATACGCAACAAGGTCAAGCGTCGGCTTCGACACCTGATGCGGGACCGTCTCGCACGGCTGCCGAGAGGTAGCCTGCTTGTGGTACGCGCCAATCCACCGGCCGCGTCAGCGCGATCCGAGCACCTAGCCGCCGAGCTTGACCTCGCACTGGATCGACTCCTGAGGCGGCGTGAGTCCTCGATGGATGGACAAAGATGACGGAGCAGCCGCAGGGGATGCCGAGCCTCGCCGCTCGGGCACTGATCCTCCCCATCCGGTTCTACCGGGCCTTCATCGGCCCGATGCTCGGTCCGCACTGCCGTTTCCATCCTTCGTGCAGCGCATACGGACTCGAGGCGATCGCCGTACACGGTGCATTGCGCGGCACCTGGCTGACTGTCCGGCGCATCGGGCGGTGCCATCCATTTCATCCCGGAGGTATAGACCCGGTGCCCCCACGCCCGGTTCGGTCCCACGAAATGCAAGGGAGATAGCTCGGTGGAGCTGTCCTGGCTGAGCTGGCTCTATGAAGCCGTAGCCCACGTCATCATCTGGATCCATACGGGATACAGCACAGTCCTCAACCCGGACGGCGGGCTGACCTGGGCGCTGACCATCATCACGCTGACCGTGTGCATGAGGATCCTGATCTTCCCCCTGTTCCTCAAGCAGATGCGCTCGTCGCGGAAGATGCAGGAGCTGGCTCCCAAGGTCGCGGAGCTGCGTAAGCGGTACAAGAACGACAAGCAGCGCATGAACCAGGAGGTCATGGCGCTGTACCAAGGGCAGGGCGCCAACCCTCTCGGCGGCTGCCTGCCTGTCGTCGCGCAGTTCCCGATCTTCATCTCCATGTTCACCGTGCTGCGGGCGATGGCCGACGGCCGGCCCGTCTACGGCATGACACAGGAGCTCGTCGACAGCGCCCGGTCAGCGCACATCTTCGGCGCGCCGCTGCCCGCCAGCTTCTTCATGTCCGAGGCGCAGATCCAGGGCTTCGACGCGACGGTCATCCAGACCAAGATCGTGCTGGGGATCTTCGTGGCGATCAGCTCGCTGACCACGTTCCTCACCGTCCGGCAGAGCGTCGGCCGCTCCATGGCCCAGATGCCGGACAACCCCATGGCGCAGCAGCAGAAGATCCTCATGTACATCTCGCCGCTGTTCGCCTTCTTCAGCCTGAACTTCCCGCTCGGCCTGATCCTCTACTGGGTCACCACCAACCTGTGGACGCTCGGCCAGCAGCACTGGTTCTACAGCCGGCACCCCATGCCGCAGTACGACGCCAAGGGCAACGTCATCCCCGTCCAGCCCAAGCAGGGGCTCATCTCCAAGATCCGTGGCACCACTCCCGAAGAGCAGGCGCCCCCCGCTCCGCCCGAGCCTAAGATCGTCAGACAGCAGCCCACCCGCCAGCCCCGCAGCAAGCGAACCGGCAGCAAGAAGTCGTGAACACGAAGGAGAGGGCGGTCATGACCGAGGCCGAGCAGGAGAAGGCTCCTGATCTCAACGCGCTCGAGCAGGAGGGCGAGATCGCGGCCGACTACATCGAGGGCCTTCTCGACATCGCCGACATCGACGGCGACATCGACATGGACGTCGAGGGCGACCGTGCCCTCGTCTCCGTCGTCGGGCTCAAGGGCAACGAACTCGTCGGACCTGAGGGCGAGGTGCTGGAGGCGCTCCAGGAGCTCACCCGCCTGGCCGTGCACCGGCAGACCGGGGAGCGGTCGCGCCTCATGCTCGACGTCGCCGGCTACCGTGAGCGCCGCCGCGCCGAGCTGACCAAGCTGGGCAGCGAGGTCGCCCACCAGGTCCGGGAGAAGGGCGAGCCCAAGTCGCTGAGCCCCATGACCCCGTTCGAGCGCAAGATCGTCCACGACGCTGTGGCCGCCGCCGGGCTCCGCAGCGAGTCCGAGGGCGAGGAGCCTCAGCGGTACGTGGTGGTCTTCCCCGCCTGACCCTCGGCCCCGTGCACCAGTCCGGCCGCCAGCCCCGACACGCGAGGGCTGGCGGCCGTTCGCATCTCCCCCTCTTTTCGCCCGCCTTGGGAGGTACGCGACCCCGTACGGAAGCGCGGGACGCCCGGCGGGGTGGTTCGGTCGTCTCCCGGTGACGTCTCGTACGAGCCGCACTCAAGAAGGTGGCTAGCCTTGACTCGACACCGCCCGCGGACCGCCGCAGAGGTCATCCGTCACCACCCCGAGAAAGGGCCACCTACCAGTGAGCGATGAGCTACCCGCTCCGCCCGGCATCGCACGGGACGTCTTCACCGGCGAGGCATGGGACCGGGCGAACACGTTCGCCGAGCTCCTGGCCGGGCCGGGCGTCGTGCGCGGCCTGCTGGGCCCGCGCGAGGTGCCGCGCATCTGGGACCGTCACCTGCTCAACTGCGCCGTCGTCGCCGAGGCCGTGCCCGAGGACGTCAGCCTGGTCGACATCGGCTCCGGCGCCGGGCTGCCCGGACTGGTGCTGGCGATCGTCCGCCAGGATGTTCAGGTCTCCCTCCTGGAGCCGTTGCTGCGCCGCACCGTCTTCCTGGAGGAGTGCGTCGAGGCGCTGAAGCTGAGCAACGTCGAGGTGGTGCGCGGCCGGGCGGAGGAGCTGGCGGGCAAACGGGTGTTCGACGTGGCGAGCGCTCGCGCGGTCGCGCCGCTGGACCGGCTGCTGAAGTGGGCCATGCCGCTCCTGCGCGAAGGCGGCGAGCTGATCGCCATGAAGGGGGAGCGCGCCGCCGAGGAGCTCGCCGAGGCCGAGCCACAGCTCCGGGCCGTTGGAGCGAGGACGGCTGAGCTTGTCACAGTCGGGCGCGGTAAGGTCGAGCCGCCTGCGACACTGGTCCGGGTGGTAGCAGGTCGCTCGCCGGAGGTTGCCAGGCGGCGACGAAGGAGGTGACGGTGGTGCCAGTCGCGTCAAGCGGTCTTGGCTGGCCCGACGGTCCTCTGGCCGAAAGTCCCACGGGCGTGGGCTGGCCCGAATTGGGCGTGTCGCCGCAGCGAATTCCCGACACCGGCCCACCACGGGTTGAAAGGATGGCCATCGTGACCCAGACCCCACTGAACCCCGGCGATTCCCCTTTGGTACGAGAGGCGCTCAGCTCCGTGGTTTCACGTGAAACATCTGCGACTCAGGCGGCCACCCAGGCCGAGGACGCTCCCGGCGGCAGTGAGAGTACGTGGCCCCGCCCGTCGAAGTGCAGAGTGATCGCGGTTGCCAACCAGAAGGGCGGCGTCGGCAAGACCACGACCTCCGTCAACATCGCGGCGGCGCTCTCCATGAATGGCCAGCGTGTCCTGGTCGTTGATCTTGACCCTCAGGGCAACGCCTCAACGGCGCTGGCCACCGAGCACCGCGGTGACGTCCCCGACGTGTACCAGGTCCTGGTGGACGACCTCCCGATGGCCGACATCGTGAAGCAGGTACCCGACATGCCGGGCCTGTACTGTGCGCCTGCCACGATCGACCTGGCCGGCGCGGAGATCGAGCTGGTCTCGCTGGTGGCCCGCGAGGCGCGCCTGCGCCGTGCGTTCAGCGCGTACACCGCCGAGCTGGACTACATCATCATCGACTGCCCGCCGTCGCTCGGCCTGCTGACGGTCAACGCGCTGGTGGCCGCGGACGAGGTCATGATTCCCATCCAGTGCGAGTACTACGCCCTGGAGGGCCTCGGCCAGCTCCTGCGCAACGTCGACCTGATCAAGGCGCACCTCAACCCGACGCTGCGGCTGTCGACGATCGTCCTCACCATGTACGACGGGCGCACGCGCCTGGCGTCGCAGGTGGCGGAGGAGGTGCGGGCGCACTTCGGCGAGACGGTCCTCAACACCGTGATCCCGCGCAGCGTCCGCCTGTCGGAGGCGCCCAGCTACGGGCAGTCGGTCATGACGTACGACCCGGGATCGAGCGGCGCCATGGCGTACATGGACGCGGCCAGAGAGATCGCCCACCACGTCGTGGTGTAGCACCTCGACCGAACCGGCGGGAACTCCTCGGCGCCCGCTACGGAGAAGAATTTCCCACCGGAACCCGAGCAACGCCGGCGGCGGCGCCTGTGGCACGCCCGCGCGCAGCGAGTGGGACTCGCCACGTGCACCCGGGAGGGCGGCCGTGGCGGAGTCGGCCGGGACGCTTGGCAGGTGGCCACCACCGCTGAGACTCGGCAGGTGACGCCGGCATGGGCTCGCCACGTGTCCGCCTTGGCATGCCCGGGGTCCGGCTTGCCAGGTGTAAATCAGGAACAACGGCGTGTGGCGAGGACACACCGGGCCGCGTCGGCACCGGTAACCTCTCCTGGAGTGACCGGATTCGGCCGGGTGGAGGAGACGCAGTGAGTCAGCAGCGGCGGGGACTGGGCAAGGGACTCGGGGCGCTCATCCCGACCGGTCCCATCGGTGACGGCACGGGGACGGCGCCGGCCCCCGCCAACGGCGCGACCACCGAGAGCGGCCCCCTGCCGATCGCCGGGGCGTATTTCAGGGAGATCCCCCTCCAAGCCATCGTGCCGAACCCTCGGCAGCCACGTGACGTCTTCGACGAGGAGCGGCTGGAAGAGCTGGCGGCCTCCATCCGCGAGGTGGGTCTGCTGCAGCCGATCGTCGTCCGCTCGGTCGGCGGTGGCGAGTACGAGCTGATCATGGGGGAGCGGCGTTGGCGTGCCTCCAGGCTGGCGGGGCTCGACCCGGTGCCGGCGATCGTGCGCAACACCCAGGACGACGACCTCCTCCGCGACGCCCTCATCGAGAACCTCCAGCGCGAGCAGCTCAACCCCCTCGAAGAGGCCGCCGCCTACCAGCAGCTCCTGGACGACTTCAGGGCGACGCACGAGCAGCTCGCCCAGAAGGTCGGCCGCTCCCGCTCCCACATCACGAACACCCTGCGCCTGCTCAACCTCCCGCCCGAGGTGCAGCTCCGGGTGGCGGCCGGCACCATCAGCGCCGGTCACGCCCGCGCCCTGCTCGGTCTCGACAGTGCGGCGGAGCAGACCCGGCTGGCGGACCGGATCGTCGCCGAGCTGCTGTCGGTACGGGCGGTCGAGGAGATCGTCGCGCTCGGCGGTGCGACGGCGGCCCCCAAGCCCACTCGCGAGCGCCGCCCCACCAACCGGCCCACCGCCCCCGGCCTCACCCACCTCGCCGACCGCCTGTCGGACCACTTCGAGACGAAGGTCAAGGTGGACCTGGGCCGGCGCAAGGGGCGGATCGTGGTGGAGTTCGCCACGATCGACGACCTGGAGCGCATCATCGGCACCATGGCTCCTGAGGCCGCCCGCGCCATGCGGGAAGCCGGCGCCTGACCGCTGTTTCACGTGAAACAACGCCGCCCTGAGCGCCGCCCTGTTTCACGTGAAACCACAGCGCGCTGGACGCCGTCGCCCGTACCACCTACTCACCACAGCGGCCTGGCGCCGGCTGTACCACCTGTCACCCCAGCGGTCTGGCGCCGCCTGTTTCGCCTATCACTGCCGCGGGCTTACGCCGTCGCCTGCCTGAAGCCACACCATCTCGTCGCTCAGGCTCGCGCCTTGCCGGCTCCTGGTGCCCGCCGTCGCCGTCGCCGCTCGGTCTAGTTGCCTGTCGCTCAAGCTTGTCGTCGGTTGCTCTCCTGGCCGGTCGCCCAGTCGCCAGTCGCCAGCCGCCGGCGCCGGTCCCCGGTCGTGGGTTGCTGATCGCTGGTCACCAAGAGGCGCATCGCCTGTCAGGCCGTGACCGGAGGCCCCAGTGTGCGCCCTGCCTACGCGTCGGCTGGGCACCCAGCAGACGCCCAATGCGCGCTTTCGCCCCAAGGCGCGCTTCTGCCCCAGCGCTGCGCCCCGCAGCGCGCGCTCCAACCTACGCTGCCTCCGTGTACGCCCGACCGTGCGGCCTCTGGCTACGCCCCAGACCGTGCGACCTTCCTCTTCGCCGCCGCCCCCAATTGCGCGGTCAGGCTTTCGGCGGTGCCGGCGAAGCTCCCCGTGCCGGGCGGTGTGAGCCTGTCCCCGGCGGCTCGGCGTTCGTCGTGTTTCACGTGAAACCATGTCGTCCGGCCACCCGTTCCACGTGAAACCAAGGCCGCAGGCGAGCGGCTGTTTCACGTGAAACAGTGCCCGCCGAGCAGATGCGAGCCAGAAGTGCCGATCAGCACGCCAGTCCAGTGACGCCAGTTCAGCGACGCCGTTTCACGTGAAACATGGGAGTGAGACACAAGCGCGGGAGAGCGCCCATAGAGCACCCTCAGGCACCGACCGCCTTGCGGATGTCGTCCAGAAAATCGTCCACGTGTTCCGGCGTGGTGTCGAAGGCGGTCATCCAGCGGACCACACCCGCGTCCTCGTCCCAATGGTGGAAGAGGTAGCGCCCCAGCAACGCGGCGGCCGCGTTCTTCGGCAGGGCGGCGAAGACGGCGTTGCTCTGAGGCGGGTAGGCCAGTGAAACCCCCGGCAGCCCTTCGATCCCGGCAGCCAGGCGGGCGGCCATGGCGTTCGCATGGGCGGCGTTGCGGCGCCACAGCTCGTCCGTCAGCAGGGCCGAGAGCTGCGCCGAGACGTACCGCATCTTGGAGGCGAGCTGGAGCGACTGCCGCCGCAGGAACGGCACGGCGTGCGCCAGGGACGGGTCCAGGACGACCACCGCCTCGGCCGCCAGCGCGCCGTTCTTGGTGCCGCCGAAGCTGAAGACGTCCACACCGGCGTCCGTCGTGATGGTCCGAAGGTCGCACTCCAGGTACGCGGCGGCGTTCGCCAGCCGGGCGCCGTCCACGTGCAGGCGCATCCCCGAGTCGTGCGCGACGCGGGCGAGCGCGGCGAGCTCGTCGGGGGAGTAGCAGGTGCCGAGCTCGGTCACCTGGGAGACGGAGACGACGCGCGGCTGCGGCTCGTGCGGGAGGCCCAGAACACCCAGACGGCTGGTGATGTGGTGCGGGCGTAGCTTGCCGTCCTCCGTCGGGACGGTGATGAGCTTGACCCCCAGCAGCCGCTCCGCCGCGCCGGTCTCGTGCGTGGCGATGTGCGCGGTCTCCGGGCAGATGACGGCGTCGTAGCGGCCCAGCATGAGGGCCAGCCCGACCATGTTGGCCCCGGCGCCGTTGAACACGGCGAACCCCTCCGCCTCGGCGCCGAACACCTCCTTGACCTGACGCTCGAAGCCCTCGGTCCATCGGTCGCCTCCGTACGCGGGGGCGTCGCCGTCGTTGGCGGCCGTCATGGCGTCGAGGACGGCCGGATGCACGCCGGCGTGGTTGTCGCTGGCGAAGCTCTTGGGATAGATGGAATCGATCAGCACATGACCAGGCTACTGATGCGGGCCGAGCCGCCCTCCTGGCGGAAAGCCGCTCGGCGGCGGTCAGCCCTGGGCGCGGCCGGCCGCGTGGCGGAGCAGGATGAGGCAGAGGTCGCCCAGGTCCTGACCCGCCGCCTCTGCCGCCATCGGCAGGAGGCTCGTCTCGGTCATGCCGGGCGCGACGTTGACCTCCAGGAAGTGCGGCTGTCCCGAAGCGTCCACGATGAGATCGGTCCGGGAGATGTCGCGCAGTCCCAGCGCCGTGTGAGCCTTCACGGCCGCCTCGGCGCAGGCGGCCGCGGCGTCGGGTGTGAGGCGGGCCGGGGCGAAGAACTCGGTGTGCCCTGCCGTGTAGCGGGCCGCGTAGTCGTAGACCCCGGCGTCCGGAACGATCTCGACCGGCGGCAGCGCCACGGGACCGTGCCCGAGGTCGACCACCGAGACAGCCACCTCCACTCCTTCCACGTACCGCTCGATCAGCGCGGTGTCGCCGTAGGCGAAGCAGCCCACCATCGCGGCGGGCAGCTCCTCGGCGGTGCGTACGAACGAGGCGCCCAGCGCGGAGCCGCCCCGAGCGGGCTTGACGAAGAGGGGAAGGCCGAGCCGCTCCACGATGCGCCCGAGCACGGCCGTGGCGCCCAGGTCGTGGAACGTCTCCTTCGGCAGCGTGACGGACTGCGGCGTCCGCAGTCCGACCGAGCGGACGACCCCCTTGGCGGTGGGCTTGTCGAAGGCCACCCGGCACGCGTCGGGATCCGCGCCGACGTACGGCACGCCGAGCAGCTCCAGCACCGAACGGATCGCGCCGTCCTCGCCGGCGCCTCCGTGCAGCGTGACGAAGACGGCGTCCGGCGGATCGGCGAGAATGGAGGGCACGAGCGACGCGTCGGTGTCGCGGGTCTCCACGTCGATGCCCGCCGCGCGCAGCACCTCGCTCACGCGGCGGCCCGAGCGCAGGGACACCTCACGCTCGTACGAGAGGCCCCCGGCCAGCACGAGCACGTGGCCCAGATCGCTCATCACATCTCCTCCGCTGATGGCACGCTGTCCAACCGTACCGGCGGCGGGCAGCCCTGGTGCACGGCGGGCGGCACCGGCTGACCGCGTGGCGTCATCCAGTCGTTCGGTGTGCCGCCCGGTCCGGGCCACGGTGCGGCGCAGACAGGCGGAGGGTTGCGGGGAATGCGTGCGGTGCGGTCACTGCCGTGCGATCGCACAGCACACGCCATACAGCGAGCCCGCACCGAGACGGGACCGTACGGGCCGGCGTCCGCGGGGACACCGGCCCGTACGGGTACGAGTGCAGTGGAACGAAGAGCAGGCGTGAGGGGGAGCCTCAGGCCAGGTCGGGGCCCGGTGTGTCGACGCCCGCGTGCCCGCGCGTGGACCCGGTGCCGAACGTGTCGCGCAGCTGGATCTCCTGCTCGATCACCCCGGAGAGCCGTCGCACGCCCTCCCGGATGCGGTCCGGCTCCGGGTAGCAGTACGACAGGCGCATGTTGCGCGCCCCGCTCCCGTCCGAGAAGAATCCCGTGCCGGGCACGAAGGCCACCCGCTCCGCCACCGCGCGCGGCAGGATGGCCTTGGAGTCGAGCCCCTCGGGCAGCGACGCCCAGACGAAGAACCCGCCTCCCGGCCGCGTCCAGGTGACCTCGGGCGGCATGAGCGCCCCCAGGGCCTCCAGCAGCGCGTCACGGCGCTCCCGATACAGCTCCCTGAACGACTTGATCTGCTCCCGCCATGGCTGCGTGGCCAGGTACTGGCCGACGGCGAGCTGCGTGAACGACGAGTGCGACAGGACGGCCGACTCCATGGCCAGGATGAGCTTGTCGCGGATGGCGTGCGGGGCGAGCGCCCAGCCGACGCGGAACCCGGGCGCGAGCGTCTTGGAGAACGACCCGAGGTAGACCACCCCGTCGGCGTTGTCGGCGCGCAGGGCGCGCATCGGCTCGCCGTCGAAGCCGAGCAGCCCGTACGGGTTGTCCTCGACGATGAGCACGCCGGCCCGCTGGCAGATGTCGAGCACCTGCTGGCGGCGGGCCACGTTGAGCGTGACGCCGCCGGGGTTGTGGAACGTCGGGATCGTGTAGAGGAACTTGATCGGCGCCCCGGCGGTCTCCAGGGCGTAGATGGTCTGCGCCAGCGACTCGGGCACGATGCCCTGGTCGTCCATGGCGACGTGCACCACCTTGGCCTCGTACGCGGCGAACGTCCCGAGGGCGCCCACGTAGGAGGGGCCCTCGGCCAGCACCACGTCGCCGGGGTCGATGAAGATGCGGGTGATCAGGTCGAGCGCCTGCTGCGACCCCACGGTGACGACGACGTCGTCCGCCCCGGCCTGAATCCCCTCCAGCCGCATGACCTCGCAGATCTGCTCGCGCAGGTGCGGATCGCCCTGGCCGGAGCCGTACTGCAGAGCCACCGGGCCACGCCTGGTGACCAGGTCGGAGACGAGCTCGCCGACCATGTCGAGGGGGAGGGCCGTGACGTACGGCATGCCGCCGGCGAGCGAGACCACCTCTGGTCTCGACGCGACGGCGAAGAGAGCTCGGATCTCGGAGGCGACCATCCCGGTAGCTCGCGCGGCGTACCGGTCGACGTAGGCGTCGATGCGCGATCCATGGATCGCGGGTGTCTGACCGTGATTGAGCTCTTCTGTCACGGTCCACCTCCTCGGTGTCAGATAGACCTGGAACAACAGATTACGCCAGTCGGGCATGTCGCCCGTGACCGGGCTGGACGCCGTGGTACCCGCTGACGGCGTCCCACTGAGCTACGATGCCAGCTGGGGACGCGGTTTTCGCGGGCTTTTCCGGGTCAACGATTGGGGCCGTAGTTGTCGCGCCGGCTGGTCAACATCACCCTGGACAATCTTGACGATCTGCCGCGCCGTTGCAGGCGGTGCGTGTTCTGGGAGCTCGACCCGCTCGGCGGCGAGCGCGCGGTCGACTCGGGAGACCCCGCGCTGGAGAAAGAGGCGTGGATCTCCGCCACCCTGCTGGAGTGGGGCAGCTGCGGGAAGATCGTGTATGTCGACGGGGTGCCCGCCGGGTTCGTCCTGTACAGCCCGCCGCTCTACACCCCGCGCTCCCTCGCCTTCCCCACCTCGCCGGTCAGCGCGGACGCGGTGCTGCTGATGACGGCGCACATCATCCCCGAGTTCTCGGGCGGCGGCCTGGGGCGGATGCTGATCCAGGGCATGGCCAAGGACCTGACCCGGCGGGGCGTCAAGGCCATCGAGGCGTTCGGCGACCTGAAGTGGGAGGAGCCGAGCTGCGTGGTGCCGGCCGACTACCTGCTCTCGGTCGGGTTCAAGACGGTACGGCCGCATCTGCGGTTCCCCCGGCTACGGCTGGAGCTGAAGACGGCCGTGTCGTGGCGCGAGGACGTCGAGGTGGCGCTGGAGCGGCTCCTCGGCTCCATGAGCCCGGAACGGGCCCTTCGCCCCGTCTGAGCCACTTCTGGCCCCGTACAACCGGAAGGCCCCCCGCGTGAGCGGAGGGCCTTCGTCATCGGTGCAGCGTGGTCGCGGAGCCTCAGATGATGCCGTCGAGCTCGCGCAGCAGCATGGCCTTCGGCTTGGCGCCGATGATCTGCTTGACCACCTCGCCGTTCTTGAAGACGTTCATGGTCGGGATCTGCAGCACGCCGTAGTCGCGCGGCACGTTGGGGTTCTCGTCGATGTTGAGCTTGACGATCTCCAGCTTGTCGCCGTGCTCCTTGGCGATCTCTTCGAGGATGGGCGCGACCTGACGGCACGGGCCGCACCACTCGGCCCAGAAGTCGACCAGAACGGGCTTGTCGCTCTTCAGGACGTCGGCCTCGAACGTGGCGTCGGTTACTGCCTTCACGGTGTGCGCTCCTTAACTTTCGTGTGCGGCGAGCCAGCGCTCGGAGTCGAGCGACGCCGAGCAGCCGGTGCCGGCCGCGGTGATGGCCTGACGGTAGGTGTGGTCGACGACGTCGCCGGCGGCGAACACGCCGTCGATGTTCGTCTGGGTGCTGGGGGAGGCGACCTTGACGTAGCCCTCATCGTCGAGGTCGATCTGGCCCTTGACCAGCTCGGTGCGCGGGTCGTGGCCGATTGCGAGGAAGAGGGCGTCGGTGGCGAGCTCGCACTCCTCACCGGTCTTCACGTTGCGCAGCTTGACGGCCTCGACCCTGGACTCGCCGAGGACGTCCACGACCTCGCTGTCCCAGACGAAGCGGATCTTGTCGTTGGCGAGCGCCCGCTCCTGCATGATCTTGCTGGCGCGGAGCTGGTCGCGGCGGTGGACGACCGTCACCATGCGTCCGAACCGGGTCAGGAACGTGGCCTCCTCCATCGCGGTGTCACCACCGCCGACCACCACGATGTCCTTGTTGCGGAAGAAGAAGCCGTCACAGGTGGCACACCAGGAGACGCCCCGGCCGGACAGCCGCTTCTCGTTCTCCAGGCCCAGCTCGCGGTAGCGCGAACCCATCGCCAGGATGACCGACTTCGCGTAGTAGGTGTCGGTGTAGGTCTTGATGACCTTGGGATTGGCTTCGAGGTCGACCTCGACCACGTCGTCGGCCATCAGCTCGGCGCCGAACCGCTCGGCCTGCTTGCGCAGGTTGTCCATCAGGTCGGGGCCCATGATGCCGTCGGGGAACCCCGGGAAGTTCTCCACGTCGGTGGTGTTCATCAGGGCGCCACCGGCGGTGACGGAGCCTTCGAAGACCAGCGGGTTGAGCTCGGCGCGCGCGGAGTAGACGGCCGCGGTGTAGCCAGCGGGCCCGGACCCGATGATGATCACGTTACGAACGTCGCTCAACGCTCCCACGCCTTCCTCGTCTGTTTTTGCCAGTGGCGTCAACAGATCCTAGGCCGCGGAGATTCCCACCCCTGCCCGCGACGCCCGGATCAAACGAAAGAGCCCGCCGAAGCGGGCTCTGACGTGTGCTCACGATCGACAGGTCACCAGCGGCCGATCTTCGGCTTGCGCAGGTTCTTGCAGTGGAACGGGTCGACGACGTCGACGCGGATGCGCTTGGCCGTCTCGTCCCGCCGGGACACCACGATCACGGCCTCCTGGCCGTTGTACTGACCCTGGTCGACCGCGAAGATCTTCAGCTTGGTACGGCCGGCGACCTGATTGACGCACGTCGCCACCTTGTTGGTGTCGGCCGTGACGCCGGCCACGATCGGAGCGGGGGCCAGGAAGCCCCCCAGGCGCTGCCGCAGCTCGCCGTCGCTGTAGTTGTGGCCGCTGTCGGTCAGCGCGTACGGCCTGGCCTTCGCCACCTCCTTGGTCGGGGCGGGGGCCGGCTGGGCCGCCACCTGCCGGCTGGAGCCCGAACCGCCGCCATCGGCCACGAGCAGGTTGCCGGAGACGACGACGCCGCCCACGACGGCCGCCGCGGCAGCGGCCGCGACCGCCGGCATAGCCCACCGGCGGCGTCGGGCCACCCGCCGCGCCGGGACGATGGTCCCGTCGTCGGCGACCACTCCGAGCCGTACGGTCTCCTCGGCCTCCGCCGCGTGGGCCGGCTCCTCGTAGGAGGGGACCGTGTGGACCGGCTCCGGCGCCAGGCGCGCTGCGGGCCTGAGGCGGACCGGCTCGCTCACCACGGCGGGCTGCTCCCATGGAGCGTCCCGCATGAGCTTGTCCCAGTCCGGCGCCTCGGCGAGGTCCACGCCCCCGCGCCGCTGCTCGGCCTCGGCGGCGAGTGCCTCGGCGGCGAGCGCCTTGTCGATGCGCAGTGCGACTCCCATCGGCATGGCCGGTGTGGGCGTAGCCGCGAGCACCTCGCGAACCGCTGCCAGGTCTGCCAGGAGCTCCCCACAGGGGTCGCATACCGCGAGATGGTCGCGGACCTGGCGGGCCGTGCCGGCGTCCAGGAGGCCCTCTGCCAACTCGGCGAGGATCTCCAGATCGTAGTGCGTATCACCCGTCACGAAGTTCTGCTCCCTTCCCGGATGAGACGCGACCGAGGTCCGAACGGTTCCGCAGATGCGAAAGAATCGGGGCAAGCTTCGCCCGGCCTCGGGCGCATCGGCTCTTGACGGTGCCGCTGGGCACGCCGAGCACCTGAGCTGCGTCTTCGACCGAATAACCCATCATGTCGACGAGCACGAGAGCCGCCCGCTGGTCGGCCGGGAGCCGTTTCAGCGCGGCAGAGACCTCCATCGAGACCTCCCGCTCGACCGTGTGGTCGGGCAGGGGCGTCTCGCGCTCGGCGGCCTCGATGAGCTCGTCGTCCGCGACCGGCCGGATGGACTTGCGGCGCATCCGGTCGAGGCAGGCGTTGACAACGATGCGGTGGAGCCAGGTGGTGACGGCCGCCTCGCCGCGGAACGAGCCCGCCTTGCGATAGGCGGACACGAACGCGTCCTGCACGGCGTCGGCCGCTTCGTCGGGGTCGCCGAGCGTGCGCAGGGCGACCGCCCACATGCGGTCTCGGTGCCTCTTGACGATCTCGCTGAACGCGTGTGGATCCCCGTCGATGTGCGCGGTCAGCAGCGCGGCGTCAGTGATCGCCGGCCGCTCCGCTGATGAGGGTGTCTCGGGTGGGGAGTTCACAAGAGGGATTCCTGGTTTATGCCGATCCGGAGGAGTGGACCATTACCTCATAGATGGTGCCATGAAAGCCGCCCGCATCTGCCGGAAGCCGCGTAAACCAGATCAGAACGTACTGCCCGGTGGCCGCTTGATCGGGCTTCAGCGTGACCTTCCCCGAGGCGCCCTTCTGCTTGGTGACGGTCTTCAGCGCCGAAAGATCAGGGGCGTCGCCCACCTTGAGCTCCACGCTCGCCCCGCTCGCGCCGGACAGCGTGGCCACCACGTCGCTGATCTGCACCGGCTTGCCCATGTCGAGCAGCAGGCCGACGCCCTCCTTGAGGTTGCCCAGCTCGGCGGTGTTGTAGTTGTCGGTCTTCCAGAGCGTGCTGGGCTTGCCGTCGATCGCCAGCTCGGCGCCGGTGTTCTCCTCCTTGTCGCCCAAGGGGTCGAACGCGATCGCCCTCTTCGGCTTGACCGCCTGCGGGGCCGCGGTGACGGACGCCGAGGTCGCCGAGGGCGTGCCCTGCGCCTCCGAGCCGCCCTTGCCGCTGCCCAGGCTGCGGCCGATCGTCCACGCGCCGACGCCGACCGCGGCGATGACGAGCAGCACCACGACCGTCATGAGCACGCGGTTGACCATCCCGCCGCGCTGGGAGCTCCCGCGCTGTGGGACGGTCAGGTGCTGGATCGGCGGCTGGGGCCGCGGCGGCCGTACGTCGGTGTCGAGGCCCTCCGACGGCGAGGTGACCGTCACCGAGGGCGGGGCGGCGTTGTAGTCGATGGGGATCGGCATCGGCCGCGCGACGCCCGCCAGCGCCTCGGCCACGGCCGCCGGGCTGTTCAGGGCGCCGTGGCCCTTGCGCGACTCGGGCAGGCACGCCTTGACCGTGACGGTGTCGAGGTAGCTCGGCACTCCGGCGGTGACCTGGCGTGGCGTGCAGACGTGGCCGTCGGTCATGGGAGCGGGCGGCAGGCCGCCCTCCTCCTCGTCGCCCGGCCAGTGGCCGGTCAGACCCGCGTACAGCAGCCGGCCCAGGCCCTCGGCGTCGTCCAGGGCGGGCTGGTCGGTGGTGAGCCCCGACAGGGCCGCGTCGACGGCGACGCCCAGCACCTTGACGGTGTTGCCGGTCGTCCACACCAGGTGGGACGGGCGCAGGCACAGGTGGTACAGGCCGGCCTCGTGGGCGTGCGCGAGGGCCTCGGCAGCCTCGGCCACCAGCCCCGCCGCCCGCTCCGGGTCCAGCGGGCCGGCCGCGACCAGGTCGGACAGGGTCTCGCCGGTGACCCACTCGCTCACGACGTAGGAGTAGTCCTCCTCCTCTGCCGCGTCGAACACCTGCGTCAGCCGCGGGTCGGTGAGCCGGCTGGCGGCCCGGGCGGCGGTGACGACCTCGTGGACGCGGGGGAAGTCGGCGGAGAAGGTGTGGACGGCGACGGGGCGGGCGAGGATCTCGTCGATGGCCTTCCACAGAGTGGCGCCGTCGGACTCGGTGACCCGGTCCTCGAGCCGGAAGCGTTGGGCGAGACGAGTGCCGGGTTCGACCGCCGACGTGCTCACTGACTCACTCCGCTCGGCTGATCGGGCGTGCTCATGACTCGGGTGGCCTGCGTGGTCGTGTCCCACGTAGGCACGCTATGCCGGGTGGATCCGCCCACGCCCCTCCTGCTTCCATTCGCGCGTGTGGGCACCATGGTAGTGCCGCGCCGGTTCCGCCCGTGATTCCTTACCGGCTTCCTTACCGGCCCAACCGCCCGGCAACCATCCCCACGATCGAGTTGACCTCGGGGATGCGCATACGGTGAGCCACGGCGAGGTACAGCAGCATGCCCACGCCCCCGCCGACCACCAGGATGATCACCGAGGTGAGGAAGCTCAGCCCGCCGAACGCGAGCTGGACCAGCCACACCACGGCCAGCGCCAGCACGGCCGTGGGCAGAGCGGCGAGGTACATCCGGGTCATGGCCATGCCGATCTGCCAGCCGCCCAGCCCGTGCACCCGCCGGGAGGCCAGCCACCAGGCGGCCACCGCCCCGAGAGCGTACGCGACGGCGTAGGCGAAGGCCAGTCCCATCACCGTGTAGGCATACGGGAGCACCTGATACATGATCCACATGAGCAGTGCGTTGACCACGGTCGTGGCCGCCCCCACGTACACCGGGGTCCGGGTGTCGCCGAAGCTGTAGAAGACGCGCAGCAGGAGCTGGAAGATCGCGAACGGCACCAGGGCCAGGCCGTACACCTGCAGGACGTTGCCGATGTAGACGGCGTCCTGGAGCGGCACGGACCCGTGCGCGTAGATCGGCACGGTGATGGCCGGGCCGAGCACCATGAGCAGCAGCGACACCGGGACCATGATGGAGCCGATGAGCCGCACGCTGGAGGCGAACTCGCTGCGCACGTCGCCGAACCGGCCCTCGCTCACCGCGCGGCTCATGCGCGGCAGCATCGCCGTGATCACCGAGACCCCGATGATGCCGTACGGGAGCTGGAAGAGCTGGAAGGCGTAGGTGTAGGGGCTGATGCCGTGACCCGAGACGGAGTCGCCCGCGGAGCTGGCCAGGTTGGTGGTCAGCATGAAGCCGAGCTGGGTGACCACCACGTAGCCGATGGTCCACGCGCCCGCCCGGCCCATCTCGCCGAGCCGGGCGTTGCGCAGGTCGAAGCGGGGCACGAACTCGAACCCGGCCCGCCGCAGCGCCACGATCAGCACGACCGCCTGGGCCACGATGCCCGCGGTGGTGCCGAGGCCCAGCAGGGCGAGCTGCCCGTCGGTGACGCGGCCGATGTCGTCGCCCGCGTCGCCCACCACGACCACGTAGGCGAGCAGCACGCAGATGACCACGACGTTGTTGAGCACGGGCGCCCACATGGGGGCCGCGAAGCGGTCGCGGGTGTTGAGGATGGCGCCCGCCACCGCGCCGACGCCGAAGAAGGCGAGCTGCGGCAGGATGAAGCGGGCCAGCGTCACCGCGACGTCGAACTTACGCCCGCTCCAGCCCGTGGTGTAGAGGTCGATGAGCAGCGGCGCGGCCAGCACGGCGATCACCGCGACGACGGCCAGTGCGACCGCGGACAGGCTCAGCAGGCGCTGCTCGTAGGCGCGACCGCCGTCGGGGTCCTGCTTCTGCGCCCGGACGATCATCGGCACGACGACGCTGCTCAGGACGCCGAGCAGCAGCAGGTCGAGGATGCTGTACGGGATGGAGTAGGCCGCGTTGTAGGCGTCGCCCATGCCGGCGGTGCCGATCGCGATGGCCAGCACCATGGTGCGCACGAAGCCCGTGACCCTCGACACCATGGTCCCCGCGGCCATGACGGCGCTGGCCCGGAGCATGCGGCTCATACGGTCTCACTTTCCCGACTCTTGGCGGCCCGTTCGAGCCGTCGCTGCGATCTGCGCCTGAGGACCCGCGTCACGACCGCGGCGAGCATGACCGTCAGCGCCGCGCCGACGATCACCAGGGCGATGCCGGTGTAGCCGGTGGTGCGGATGATGAGCTTCACCGGCTTGCCGTACGGCTTCCCGTCGGAGGTGAGGAGCTGGACGGTCACGGCGGAGTCGCCGCTGACGCCGGGCGTCGCCTGCATCGCGACCGGGAGGGTGCCGCTCTGGCCGTTGCCGCCGATCACCAGCCGCCGGGGCTCCTGGACGTCGACGACCTTCAGCAGCTTGTGGTTGTTGGAGACGACGCGGACGTCGACCGTCACCTCGACCGGCAGAGAGTTCTTGACGCTGATCGGCACGACGCCGTCGGACCCGGCGAGGGTGCGCGGCCGGTCGGGGTCGGCGCCGGTGATCGTGATCATGTCCATCCGGTCGTCCACGGCGTCGGCGACCAGCTCGGCCGCCGCGCGCCCGGCCCGCGTCTGGTTGCGCCAGGCGGAGGACGTCAGCCGCAGCACGGCCGCGTCGAACGCCGACGGCGGCTTGTCCGTGGTGATGAGCGAGGTGAGGTCGGCCTTGCGGGCGATGTCCTTGATCGGCGTGAGGTACTTGGCGCCGAGCTCTTCCTTGCGGTCCTGATCGGTGTAGGTGAGGCCGGCGCGCGCCGGCTGTGCCGACTGGCCGGTCTGGACCGTCTTGGCCTTGGCCGGCTTGACCGAGTCGAGCGGGGTGAGCGTCAGCCACGGCAGGCTCTTCGCGGTCTTGAGCAGGGCGGAGACCAGCGTGGGGTTGGGGTCCCAGCGGCGGGAGGGCGCGATGACCAGCGAGCGCGGGGTCGTCTGCCCGGGCTCGGCGGAGATCATCGCGGTCTCGGCGATGAAGCGCTGGCGGCTCAGCAGCACCGAGCCGGCGCCGCCGCCGGGCTCGAAGAGCCGGCTGAGCGCGGGGTCGGCGACGAGCGCCGTGACGGGCCCGGCGACGCTGTACAGCGTGGCCGCGGCGTCGGGGGTGACGGCCCCGGGCGCGAGGGCCGCCTGCTGCGTCGTCTCCGTTCCCGGCTGCTGCTGACCCTGCGGCGGCAGGTTGGTGGAGTTGAGCAGGACCTTGCGCACCTGGGCGACGCCGGGCTTGCCGACGGCCAGCAGGTCGAGCGCGTCGGCGTCGAGCAGCCCGGAGGCCGGCCAGTTGATCGAGGTCGACACCTCGGGCCTGAGGAGCTGGGTGGCCTTCTGCCCGCCCAGCTCGATCGCCCGGCCGACCTGCGTGTCGAACCCCTTGTGAGCCAGCGCGGCCACGTCGGGGTCGGCGTACGGGGTGGCCACGACGGGGGAGTCGGCCAGGGCCTCGCGCAGGTCGGTGAGCCACTGCGCGGCCGCGCTGTCGGCGGGCTTCTTGACCGGGCCGTCCTTGGTGCTGACCGTGTACGGCTTGGACATGGCGGTCACGTCGTCGAGCAGGGCGGGGTCGAGGAACCAGGTGACGCTCTCGGGCGCGGCCTTGGCGATGCGGAGGAGGTCGGCGAGCCGGCCCTTGCCGGTCAGCGCCGGGCCCAGCTTGTCGTCGGCGAAGTTCGGGTCGTCGGCGCGGTGCGGCTGGTCGATCAGCGGGAGGGCGACGGCCAGCTTGTTGCGCACCGGCTTGGGCTGCGGGGGCGCGTACGTGATGAACGTGCGCTGGACGGCGAGCTGCCGCCAGCCGAGCTGCTGGACCTCGATCGCGATCGGGTAGACGCCGAAGCGGGGCGTGCCCGGAGCGGCGAGCTGCGCCGGGGTCAGCGTGATCTCCCACGGGGTCGAGGCGCCCGCCGCCAGCGACGCGATCGTCATGGCGGACCTCCCGGAGACGTTGCCCGGGGTCTGCGGGTCGCTCAGGTCGGCCTGGTAGGCCTCGACGGCGGCCCGGTTGGGGAGCGGCTGCGGCGAGTAGCGCAGCCGTACGAGCAGGCCGGTCAGGGCGGTGCCGGTGTCGTTGCGCAGGGTGCCGGAGATCTTGATCTCGTCGGCGGCGCCCTTGGCCCAGTCGGGTGTGATGGAGGACACGATGAGGGCCAGCCCCTGGCGGGCGGCCTGGGCGGATGCCTGGGCGGGCGCCGAGGCGGTCGTCGTCCTCGCGGCAGCAGCGCCCGGCGTCACCGCGCCCAGGGGCGCGAGCAACGCGGCGGAGACGACGGCGAGCAGCGTGGCCTTACGGATCACGCGTCCGCCCGGGCTGGAGTACGGCGCACGCCCGCAATGGTACGGGCTCAGTGCCGCAGCGCGATCGCCTCACGTGGTCCCCTGGGCATGGGAATCCTGAGGTTCACGGTCTTGCCGGACAGGAGGGACTGCAGGTCAAGGGCGCGCATGCGCACCGCGGTGTGTCGTTCGCCGCTGGCCATGAAGATCGGCTCCCCGTCGGAGCTGAGCCGGTCGTCGATGAGCAGCGGGAGCCGGCGCGGCAGCAGCAGCGGGCACACCAGGCCGGCGGCGTAGTCGGTGGCGGAGTTGACCAGGAACGCGGGGGCGTGCCGCACCTCACGCGCCCCCAGCAGGCCGCCGACCGCCCCGGGCCGCGGCGGCGCGGCGACCGAGGAGACGACGGCGACGACCTCGTGCCCGAGCCTCGTCGTGGCCTCGAACACCGTGACCGCGACGCACCTCTCGGGCGCGGCGGAGATCGTCTCGGGCAGCTCGTCCGCGGTGGTGATGGGACGCGGAAGGCGTACGATCTCATGATGGACCTGGTGTGCGAGGAGCCAGCGGTGGATCGCGAGGGCGTCCTTCATGAACACGCTCCTTCGTTCCTTGGCCCCCGACGGTCCTCTTGACCGACGGTAACCCGGACCTCATGTGGCCCGGGGGATATGTTCCGGAATCGAAGGACCTACCCAGCTTGTCCGACTCAAATCTGACCGACAACCAGCAGCGGGCCATGAGCGACCTGTTCCGCAAGATCGCCCCCGTCGCCGACGAGCTCGGCCGCCTGTTCGCCGACCAGGGGCACGAGCTGGCCCTCGTGGGCGGCCCGGTGCGCGACATGCTCCTCGGTCGCATCGGCAACGACCTCGACCTCACCACCGACGCCCACCCCGAGCGCGTGCTGTCCCTCGTACGCGACTGGGCCGACTCGGTGTGGACCATCGGCATCGACTTCGGCACCGTCGGAGTGCGCAAGGGCGGCTGGCTGATCGAGATCACGACGTACCGGAGCGAGTCCTACGACCCCAAGTCGCGCAAGCCCGAGGTCATGTACGGCGAGACGCTGGAGGCCGACCTGGAGCGGCGCGACTTCGCGGTCAACGCGATGGCCGTTCGCCTGCCCGGCCACGAGTTCGTCGACCCGTACGGTGGCCTGACCGACCTGGCGGCCAGGAGGATGCGCACGCCGGGCCCCCCGGAGCGGTCCTTCGGCGACGACCCGCTGCGCATGCTGCGCGCCGCGCGGTTCGCCTCCCAGCTCGGCTTCGCCGTGGACGACGCCGCCGTGGAGGCGATGACCTCCATGGCCGGGCGCATCGAGATCGTCTCGGCCGAGCGGATCCGCGACGAGCTGGACAAGCTGATCTGCGGCGCCCGGCCCCGCGAGGGCCTGCGCCTGCTGGTCGACACCGGGCTCGCCGACCACGTCCTGCCCGAGCTGCCCCGGCTGCGCCTGGAGATCGACGAGCACCACCGGCACAAGGACGTCTACGAGCACACCCTGACCGTGCTCGACCAGGCGATCGCCCAGGAGGAGGACGGCCGGGCCGACCGCATCCTGCGCTGGGCGGCGCTCCTGCACGACATCGGCAAGCCCAAGACACGCCGCCACGAGCCCGGCGGCCGGGTCTCCTTCCACCACCACGAGGTGGTCGGCGCCCAGCTGACCAAGAAGCGCATGGCGGAGCTGCGCTTCCCCAAGGACGTCGTGGCCGACGTGTCGCGGCTGGTGGAGCTCCACCTGCGCTTCCACGGCTACGGCACGGGCGAGTGGACCGACAGCGCCGTGCGCCGCTACGTGCGCGACGCCGGCCACCTGCTCACCCGCCTGCACAAGCTCACCCGGGCCGACTGCACGACCCGCAACAAGCGCAAGGCGGCGGCGCTGTCGCGCACCTACGACCAGCTGGAGGAGCGCATCGCCCGGCTGGCCGACGAGGAGGAGCTGGCCAAGATCCGGCCGGAGCTCGACGGCAACGACATCCAGCGGATCCTCGGCGTCGGCCCGGGACCGGTGGTGGGCCAGGCCTACAAGTTCCTGCTGGAGCTGCGCCTGGACAAGGGCGTCATCGGCACCGAGGCGGCCACCGAGGCGCTGCTGGAGTGGGCCCGCGACAACGGCCTGATCGGCTCCTGACGGCCGGTCAGGGCGAGGGCGTGGGCACCGGGGGCCGCACGATCAGGCGGTAGGCCAGCGCGGCCACCGGGTAGCCCGCCGAGATGATCGCCGCGGTGAGGTAGGACTTGCCGTCGGCCGGCAGGATGGCCGCCGACAGCGCCGCGGCCAGCACGTACATGCCGTTGAAGAGCATGTCGTAGATCGAGAAGGCGCGGCCCAGGTAGGCGTCCTCGACGTCGCGCTGCACGGCCGTGTCGGCGCAGATCTTGACGCTCTGGCCGGCGATGCCGAGCACGAAACCGGCCACCGGGAGCCCCCACTCCTGGAACGGCATGATGACCGGCGCCGTGAGCACGCCGGCCGCGGCCAGCGCCATCGGCACCCACCGCTCCATCGTGTACCGCTCCGTGGCCCACGGCGTGATGATGACGGCGAGGAAGTAGCCCACGCCGGAGGTGGCCACCACCAAGCTGATGCCGCGCAGGGCCGCGTCGGGGTCGCCGTCGGTGAAGTAGTAGCGGTACAGGATGATGCCGAGCGCGGTCGCCATGCCGTACAGGAACCGGTGCGCGGCCATGGCGCCCATCGTGGCGGCGGCCCTGCGGTGGCGCGCCAGGTGACGGGCGCCGTCCACGAGGCCGGCGACCACGTTCCTGACCGCCTGGCTCGCCTGCGGCCGGTCGGGGGCGTAGGAGGGGCCGAGCAGCGAGCGCTCCATCGTGCGCGCGATCAGGGCGCTCAGCCCGAACACGACGCCCGAGACGAGCAGCAGCACCGCCGTGCCGAACGCGCCGCCGCCGAGCGTCTCGCGCAGCACGAACCCCACCCCGAAGCCCACGAACGTCACGACGGTGCCGGAGGTGGGCGTGACGGCGTTGGCGGCCATCAGCCGCTCCACCGGCACCACGTGCGGCAGGGACGCGCCCAGCGCGGCCAGGAAGAACCGGTTGACCGCCAGGACGCCGAGCGCCGCGGCGTAGAACACCGGCTCCGGCGCGCCGGCCGCGACGAGCGCCGCCGCGGCCAGCAGCAGCCCGCCGCGCACGAGGGGCGCGATCACCAGGATCTGCCGCCGCGACCACCGGTCGATGAAGACGCCGACGAACGGCCCCAGCACGCTGTACGGCAGCAACAGCACGGCGAGTCCGGCGGCCACGGCCAGCGCGGTGGTCTGCTTCTCCGGGCTGAAGAAGGCGAACCCGGCCACGCCGAACTGGAAGATCCCGTCGGAGAACTGCGAGACCAGCCGCGTGCCGAAAAGCCGGCGGAAGTCTCGGCCCTGCAGGACTATCCGGAGATCGGCGACGAACGACACGCAGTCAGCCTAGTCCCGCCCAGGACGTCCCAGGCGCGAGAGTTGGCGCAGCAGGTGCGCGAACCAGGTTCTGCCCGCCGACATGATCACGTACGCTTCGTAGCGTGACGACTGATGAACTGGTGGTGCTGGTCGACGGCGAGGGCCGCGCGGTCGGCACCGCGCCCAAGATGTCGGTGCACGGCCGGGAGACGCCGCTCCATCTGGCCTTCTCCAGCTACGTCTTCGACCGCGACGGTCGCGTGCTGCTGACCAGGCGCGCCGACCACAAGCTGACCTGGCCCGGCGTGTGGACCAACAGCTGCTGCGGCCACCCGCTGCCGGGCGAGCCGCTCGACCACGCCGTCACCCGCAGGCTCTCCTACGAGCTGGGCCTGGCCGTGGAGCGCGCCGACCTGATGCTGCCCACGTTCGCCTACCGGGCGGTCATGGGCAACGGCATCGTCGAGCACGAGCTGTGCCCCGTCTACCGCGTCACGGCCGAGACCCCGGCGGTGCTCAACCCGGAGGAGGTGGGAGAGACCCAGTGGATGCCGTGGCAGGAGTTCGCCGCGCGCGTGCTGACGGGCGAGCTGGCCATCTCGCCGTGGTGCGCCGAACAGGTGCCGCTCCTGGTCGGGCTCGGCCCCGACCCGATGGCCTGGCCCACGGCCGCCGAGGCCGAGCTGCCCCCCGCGGCCCGGGTCCCCACCGGCTGACGCCCCGGCCCCGGCGACGGCCCACCAGGCGCCGTGACGGCGGCCGACCCTGTGCGGGTCAGCCGCCGTCTCCCTGGAGGCCCTCAGCCGCGTGCGGCGACCGGGCCCTCCTCGGCTGTGCCGTGGCGGATGCCTATCTTTCGACCTCGCCGCGGATGTACTTCTCGACGTAGTCGCGCGCCTCGTCGTCGGAGTACTGCACGGGCGGCGACTTCATGAAGTAGGACGACGCGCTGAGGATCGGGCCGCCGATGCCCCGGTCCAGGGCGATCTTGGCGGCGCGCACCGCGTCGATGATGATGCCGGCCGAGTTCGGCGAGTCCCAGACCTCGAGCTTGTACTCCAGGTTGAGCGGGGTGTCGCCGAACGAGCGGCCCTCCAGGCGGACGTAGGCCCACTTGCGGTCGTCGAGCCACGGCACGTGGTCCGACGGGCCGATGTGCACGTCGGCCTTGCGCATCTCGTGCGGGATCTGCGAGGTGACCGACTGCGTCTTGGAGATCTTCTTCGACTGGAGCCGCTTGCGCTCCAGCATGTTCATGAAGTCCATGTTGCCGCCGAAGTTGAGCTGGTACGTGCGCAGCAGCTCGACCCCGCGGTCCTCGAACAGCTTGGCCATGACCCGATGCGTGATGGTGGCGCCGACCTGCGACTTGATGTCGTCGCCGACGATCGGCACACCCGCCTGCGTGAACTTCTCGGCCCACTCGGGGTCGGAGGCGATGAAGACGGGCAGCGCGTTGACGAAGGCGACCTTGGCGTCGATCGCGCACTGCGCGTAGAACCGGTCGGCCTCCTCGGAGCCCACCGGCAGGTAGGAGACGAGGACGTCCACCTGGTTGTCGCGCAGCACCTTGACGACGTCGACCGGCTCCTCGTCGGACTCGTCGACGATCTCCCGGTAGTACTCGCCCAGACCGTCGAAGGTGTGGCCGCGCTGCACGACCACCCCCGTCGGCGGGACGTCCGCGATCTTGATCGTGTTGTTCTCGCTGGCGACGATCGCCTCGGAGAGGTCACGGCCGACCTTCTTGGCGTCCACGTCGAAGGCGGCGACGAACTCGACGTCGCCCACGTGGTAGTCGCCGAACTTCACGTGCATCAGGCCAGGCACCCGGACCGCCGGGTCGGCGTCCTTGTAGTAGTGGACGCCCTGGACCAGTGACGCCGCGCAGTTGCCGACACCGACAATGGCCACGCGAACCGAACCCATCGCACTCGCTCCCTTACTCATCAGTTGACGTGGTATCTCTCTCGGGCTCCTGTGATGCCCGTCTCTCCGTCGCGATCAGCTCGTTCAGCCAACGCACCTCGCGTTCGACCGATTCGAGACCGTGACGCTGCAGCTCCAGCGTGTAGCTGTCGAGGCGCTCCCTGGTGCGGGCCAGGGCGGTGCGCACGCTGTCCAGGCGCTCCTCCAGGCGGCTGCGGCGGCCTTCGAGGATGCGCAGGCGCACCTCGGCCTCCGTATGCCTGAAGAACGCGAAGTGGACGCCGAAGCTCTCGTCCTCCCAGGCCGACGGGCCGGCCTGGGTGAGCAGTTCCTGGAGCCGCTCCTTCCCCTCGGCCGTCAGCTTGTAGACGATCTTCGATCGGCCGCCCACGATCGTGGCCGGAGCCGGCTGCTCCTCGGCGATGAGGCCCTGGGAGAGCAGCGATCGCAGGCAGGGGTAGAGCGACCCGTAGGAGAACGCACGGAACATCCCCAGCAGAGCGTTGAGCCGTTTCCGCAGCTCATAGCCGTGGAGCGGGGTTTCGTGCAGCGACCCGAGCACGGCCAGTTCCAGCACTCTGCCTTGTCCGCTGGCCACGGGAACCGCCCCCTCTCGCGTCGATGTATCAAGTCGATACATCCCGAGGATACGTCAGTTCGCTATATCGCTGCAATCACTGACTTTGCCAAGTCGTTGGGAGCAATCACCAAAAAGCCGTAGTCTGGCGCTCATGTGGTCACAGCGAAGGGTGGTGGATTACGGCCTCGCCAAGCGAGCAGTGGTCCGCGACCTGCGTACCGGGCACGGCACGCCCGGCGACGTGTGTGACGCACAGCCGTACCTCCTTCGCGCGGCCCGGCACTTCGGCGAACCGACCGAACGCCTATGCCCGATGTGCGAAAGGCAGAACGTCACCAACGTGACCTATGTCTACGGGGATTCCTTGGGGCGGCATGCGGGTCAGGCAAAGGCGACGTCAGATCTCGTCGAAATGGCCCATGATTACGACGAGTTCCGTGTGTACGTGGTCGAGGTCTGCCAGGGTTGCTCCTGGAACCACTTGACGGTCTCGTTCGTCCTCGGCAACGGACCGCCGGATCTCGTCGGCCGAGATTAGAGACCGAAGGCGGCAGGCAGCAGCACGCCCGATCCGCCGTGCTATCCGACGACGATGCGAGGACGTGTTGAGTTTCAGCCACGACGAGGGGACGGCCCGCCCGGGGAGGCGCCGTCGCTCCAGCTCATCCCGTTCCGTTCCCCAGGCTCAGGCACCGCAAACCGGGGATCCCGGCTGGGACACGGGGCAGCCTTCCCGTCGTGCGGAGGCGGCCTACGAGCAGACCGGCGCCATGGCCGCGCAGTCGTACGAACAGCCGTACGAGCAGCCGCACGAGCCGCCCCGCCGTGAGCCGCAGGGCCGGGAACCACAGCGGCGTGAGCCCGAGCGGCGCGAGCCGTCCGGGCGGCGTGAGTCCGGGCGGCGCGCTCCCGCCGGTCCAGCACAGGAGACCGTCGCGATGGGGATGCCCGGCGAGCCGGGGCCGCGCGTGCCCGGGCGGCGCGAGGGAAGGCGGCGCGGCGAACAGGAGACGATGATCAGCGAGGCGCCGCGCCGCGCCCGCGGTCGCGGCAACGGCGGCAACGCCGGGCCGGGTGGGCCCGGTGGGCCCGGCGGGTCGGGCGGCCCCGGGGGTCCTGGCGGGCCGCAGGGTCCCGGCGAGCCGCCGGGCGACTCCGGCAGGAAGCGCCCGGCGTGGCTCAGGTTCCTGCCGAGCTGGAAGATCGTGCTGGCCGGCTTCGCGGTCGTCACCGCCGGCGTCTTCGGCATGATCGCGGTCGCCTACGCCAACATGCCCATGCCGACCGAGGACCAGGTCCAGGACACGGTCGACGACCAGGGCAGCACCATGTACTACGCCAACGGCGAGGTCCTG
Source organism: Nonomuraea sp. NPDC005501 (assembly GCF_040605905.1). NCBI lineage: Bacteria > Bacillati > Actinomycetota > Actinomycetes > Streptosporangiales > Streptosporangiaceae > Nonomuraea > Nonomuraea sp. NPDC005501. The sequence continues at coordinate 49,826 of NZ_JBEXDT010000029.1, forward strand.
GCCAAGCTCGGCACCAAGCGCGTCCCGGTCAAGGACATCAACCAGATCCCGCGGCACGTGCAGGACGCGGTCATCGCCGCCGAGAACAGCGGCTTCCGCGAGGACGCCGGCATCTCCTTCTCCGGCATGGTGCGCTCCGTCTTCAGCACGGTCTCCGGCCAGCAGGTGCAGGGCGCCTCCACCATCACCCAGCAGATGGCCCGCAACTACTACGACGGCCTCTCCCAGGAGCGCAGCGTCGAGCGCAAGATCAAGGAGATCTTCGTCGCGGTCAAGCTGAACAAGCAGCTCACCAAGGACCAGATCCTCCTGCAGTACCTCAACACCATCTACTTCGGACGCGGCGCGTACGGCATCGGCGCCGCGGCCCAGCAGTTCTTCGGCAAGCCGGTGAAGGAGCTGACGCCCCAGCAGGGCGCCTACCTGGCCGGCCGCATCCAGAACCCCGACGCGTTCGACCGGGCCGAGATCGCGGGCAACATGAAGCCCACCGAGGAGCGCTACGTCTACGTGGTCGGGCAGATGGCCAAGCTCGACCCCGCCGCCTACGGCACCCTGCCGGCCAAGGCGCCGACCTCGCCCAAGCGCGTCAAGGTCAAGAACAGGGACTACTTCAAGGGCCTGACCGGCTACATGGTCGAGGCTGTGCTGAACGAGCTGAAGGCCGACTACAACATCTCCAAGGAGGACGTCGAGACGGGTGGTTACAAGATCACCTCGACGTTCGACAAGAAGCTGATGCTGGCCGCCAGGGACGCCGTCAACAAGCACACCGCCGGCCTGACCGGCGAGATCAACGCCACGCTGGCGGCCGTCGACCCGACCAACGGCCGGATCCGCGCCTTCTACGGCGGCGACGACTACGAGAAGGACGCCTGGAACGACGCCTTCCTGTCGCAGAAGCAGGCCGCCTCGGCGTTCAAGCCCTACGTGCTCGCGGCCTGGCTCGACTCCGGTTACAGCCTCAGGAGCTACCTGCCGGCCAAGGGCCCGCTCAAGCTCGAGGGCACCACCCCGATCAACAACGACCACGCCTCCGGCGCCTCCTCGATCGACGTCGTCGACGCCACGGCCCACTCGGTCAACACCGCGTTCGCCAAGATGGGGGAGAAGGTCACCCTCGAGAAGGTCATCGAGATCGCCAGCCGCGCCGGCCTCAGCAAGGACCGGCTGGAGGACGCCAAGAACCGCCACCACTACCTGATCACCATCGGCTCCGGCCAGGTGACCGCCGTCGAGCAGGCCGGCGGCTACTCGATCTTCGCCAACGGCGGCAAGCACTTCAGGAACCACGTCATCATCACCGTCAAGGACCGGTCGAACCGGGTCAAGTACCAGGAGAAGAAGACCCCGGCCCAGGTGATCTCCCCGGAGGCCGCGGCGGACGCCACCGTCGCCCTCCAGGCCGTGGTCAAGCAGGGCACCGGCCGCAACGCCGCCCTCTACGACCGGCCCGTGGCCGGCAAGACCGGCACCAACAACGAGAACAAGGAAGCCTGGTTCGTCGGCTTCACTCCGCAGCTGTCCACCGCGGTCGGCATGTTCCGCCAGGAATGCCGCACCAAGGGCGGCAAGGTCATCCAGCCGGTCAACGACAACTGCCCGTGGTGGCGGGGCAAGGACCCGGCCAAGGAGAAGAAGTACACGCCGCAGAAGCCGTACACCACGGCGTACGAGGTGCCGCTGGGCGCGAACTTCCAGGGCGCCACGTACCCGTCGGCCATCTGGAAGGCCTTCATGACCGAGGCCATGAAGGGCCAGAAGGTCGAGCAGTTCCCGGCCCGCGTGGACACCGGCGTCTCGGAGAACCTCGCGCCCAAGCCCGTGCCCACGCCGACGGCCACCAAGGACCCGGCCGAGGAGCAGCCGGACGACGTGACCTGCGTCATCGACCCGTGCGACGACGACAGCGGCCGCATCATCACCATCGACCCGAACCAGAACAACGGGTTCGACGACGACAACGGGCTGCTGGGCGGCGGTCAGGACCCGGGCATGCCGCCGTTCTACGAGCCCGAGCCGATGCCCACCGGGCGAGAGCAGTGGTGACGACGGACCCGGCGGGGGACGCGGTGGACGACGACCCGGTCGTCCGCCCGCCGCTGGCCGCGCGTGCCGTGCCGTACCTGCCCCTGGCGCTGTTCGCGGCGCTGGGGGCGAGCCTGGCGTACGTGTTCCGGCTGCCGTGCCGCACCGGCGGCTGGAACGACCAGGTCAGCACCTACACCAACTTCTGCTACACCGACATCTACCCGCTGTGGTTCGACCGGCAGCTCGCCACGCAGAACCCGTACTTCGCCGACGTGCCGTTCGACAAGCACGTCGAGTACCCCGTGGTGCTCGGCGAGGTCATGCAGTTCTTCGCCTGGATCGCCCGCGGGCTGGAGTCCGACCCCGTCCAGCAGGCCGTCCGCTTCTACGACGGCACGGTGATCTTCCTCGGCGTCTGCCTGGTCGCCGGCGTGGTGCTGATGGCCGCCGTGGCCGGGCCCACCCGCCGCTGGGACGCCCTGTGGTACGCGCTCGCGCCGTCGGTCGTCCTGGCCGCGTACATCAACTGGGACCTGGTCGCCGGCGCGCTGTCCATGGGCATGCTGCTGGCCTGGGCACGGAAGCGGCAGGTCCTGGCCGGCGTGCTGCTCGGGCTGGCGATCGCGACGAAGTTCTACCCGTTGATGTTCGCCGGGGCGCTGTTCCTGCTGACGCTGCGCACCGCTCGCTGGCGGCCGTTCCTGGTGACGATGGGCGCGGCCGCGGGGGCGTGGCTGGTCGTCAACGTGCCGTTCATGGTGTTCGCCTGGGACGGCTGGCGCCGGTTCTACGTCTTCTCCCAGGAGCGCGGGGTCGACTGGGGCTCGCCGTGGCTGTTCTTCCAGAGCAAGGGCTGGCCCGTCCTCGGCGAGGCCGACGTCAGCACGCTCGGCATGGCCTCGCTCGCCGTGCTGTGCCTGGGCATCGCGGTCCTGACCCTGGCCGCGCCGCGCCGGCCCCGGCTCGCGCAGATCTGCTTCCTCGCGCTGGCCGCCTTCATGATGACGAACAAGGTGTGGTCGCCGCAGTTCGTGCTCTGGCTGGTGCCGTTCGCGGTGCTGGCCCGGCCCAACTGGAAGGCGCTGGCCCTCTGGCAGCTCGCCGAGATCTGGTACTTCTTCGCCATCTGGCTCTACCTGCTCTCTCAGCAGCCGCTCGGGCGCGACGACCTCGGCATCGGCGACGACACGTACTTCACCGCCGTCTGGGGCCGGGTGATCACGATCGCGGTGATGATGGCGTTGGTCGTCCGTGACATCCTGCGCCCGCACAAGGACGTCGTACGGCAGGCGGGCGTCGACGACCAGGGCGGCGGCGTGTTCGATGACGCCCCTGACCGGTTCACGCTGGCCTCCTCGTACCGGTGATCACCCGCTCGGCCGCGCGCGACGCGCTGCTGGTCTGGTCAGGCTCGCGGGCCGGGCTGCTGGTGGCCACGCTGCTCGGCTCGGCTCTGAACGCCTACGTGGAGCGCTGGAAGCAGTGGGACGCCGGGCTGTTCGTCGTCATCGCCCGGTACGGCTACGACGGCGACCCGGCCGCTCCGCCCGACGCGGGGCTGCCCGCGTTCTTCCCCGGGCTGCCCGCGATCCTGCGCATCGTGCACCTGGTGGTGCCGGACTGGACGGCGTGCGGGCTGATCGTCTCCCTGGTGGCCGGGGCGGTGGCCATGGTCGCGCTGGCGCGGCTGGCCGAGCTGGAGGGCGCCCCTGGCTGGATGGCGGTGCTGGCGCTGCTGCTCTTCCCGACGGCCGTGTTCCTGGCCGCGGGATACAGCGAGTCGCTGTTCCTCGCGTTCGCGATCCCGGCGTGGCTGGCCGCCCGGCGCGGGCAGTGGCCGGCGGCCGTCATCCTGGCCGCCGGGGCGTCGTGCGTGCGGATCACGGGGCTGTTCCTGGCGGTGGCTCTGGTCGTCGAGTACGTCCTCCGGCGGCGCTCCCGCGAGCTGCCGGGCCGGCCGGCGCCGTGGCCGCTGCTCGCCGTGCCGTTCCTGCCGCTGGTGTTCTACTCGTTCTACCACTACCGCCGCTCGGGCGACTGGCTCGCCTGGAAGCACGCGCAGGAGGCCGGGTGGGGCCGCGAGACGGTGTGGCCGTGGGAGTCGTGGAGCACGACCTGGCACGCGGCGACGGGCAACGACGACTTCGCGGTGGCCTTCCGGATGGAGATCGCCGGGGCCGTGCTGGCGGTGGCGGTGCTGGTCTGGCTGGCCGTACGGCGGCGGTGGAGCGAGCTCGTCTACACCGGGCTGCAGGCGGCGGCGCTCATGACCTCGGCCTACTACCTGTCGGTCCCGCGCTCGCTGCTGCTGTGGTTCCCCCTGTGGACGGCCGTCGCGGGGCTGGGCGCCCGGCGGCCGTGGACGCTGGCCCTGTACGGGCTGGTCGCCGGGCCGCTGATGGTGCTGAACACGATCCGGTTCCTCACCGGCGCGTGGGCAGGCTGATTCCCGTACCCACTTTCGTGGCCCGGTAATCCAGGGAAGTTATCCACAGCCTGTGTGTATCCGATCTGTGGACTCCCACGTCCTACAGGTTCTCCCTCAGGAACGCGATGTCGGCCGCCTGGCCCTCGCCCGGCGTCTCCACCACGATCGGCGCGCCGGCCGCCCGGCACACCGCGAGGATCAGCTCCGGATCGATCTGCCCCTTGCCCAGGTTGGCGTGCCGGTCGGCGCCCGAGTCGAACGCGTCACGCGAGTCGTTGCAGTGCACCAGGTCGATCCGCCCGGTGATGGCCTTGACCCGGTCCACCAGATCGACCAGCTCCTCGCCGCCCGCGTGCGCGTGACACGTGTCGAGGCAGAAGCCCACGTCGAACCCGTCGAGCGCGTCCCACAGCCGCGCGATGCGCTCCAGCTTGCGCGCCATCGCGTTGCCGCCGCCCGCGGTGTTCTCGATCAGCACCGGGATCGGGCACTCCAGCCGCTCGAACACCTTGCGCCAGTTGTCGAAGCCCGTCTGCGGGTCGTCGCTCTTGTTGACGTGGCCGCCGTGGACGATCAGGCCCTTGGCGCCCAGCCCGGCCGCCGCCTCCAGGTGCTGGGCGAGCAGCTTGCGGCTGGGGATCCTGATCCGGTTGTTGGTCGTCGCCACGTTGACCAGGTAAGGGGCGTGGATGTAGACGTCGACGCCCTCCACGGGCTTGGCGGGCAGCACGGGCTTGTCGTAGCCCTGCGGATCGCCGAGGAAGAACTGCACCACCTCGGCCCCGACCTCGGCGGCGTGAGCGGCGGGATCGTCCTGGCCGACGTGAGCTCCGATGCGCACCATGTCATCGAGCCTATCCGTTTGCCGTACCTGCCCCGGGGAAGTCGCCAGACACCCCCTACGCGAGGAGAGACGCATATGGCCCGATGGCGATGGCGCTCGTTAGTCATCCTGATCTACGTCGTGATTGGCCTCTACGTGGCCTGGGTGTACCACTACATCACTCCGGGGATCCTCAAGGACATCGCCGAGGCGTTGCTCGCGGTCTTCCTCTGGTTCCTCGTCCTGCTCGGCGTGGACCTGCACATCGGAGGATGACCCCATATCGCGGACGGCCCCGGCCGCGCCGGGGCCGTCCTTTCTTCCGTTCGTACGGGGTTTTTCGTTCGTACGGGTCTTTCGTTCGTACGGGGGCGGTGCCCGGGGTCAGGGCAGGAAACCGCCGTGGGCGATGCCGAGGGCCACGCCCACGAACGACGCCACCACGCCGACGATGTTGAGGGCCCGCTGGGGAGTCGTGGCGGAGACGTACTGGGAGTAGAGGCCCGTCCCGAACCCCAGCGCGCCCGCCCAGGAAGCCACGACGTGACCGCCGGGGACGAACGCCGCGACGAAGGCCGTCAGACCGCAGATCACGGTGACGACCGCCAGGGTGTTCTCCACCGGATGGGCCCGCCCGTCGCTGTTGAGCGTGAGCCTGAACCGCTGGTTTCTGGAAGGTTGGAGGATGTGTGGCACAACTATCACCCCCTGGTTTCCTACAGGCCTTCCCATATGGACTCGGCTGGTAACCTGGTCAGGCTGCGTTGTGACGGGTGAACCGTCACACCCTGGTGCCGAAAGGGGCGCCGGGGCCTAGACGTCAGCGTCCTCCTGTCACGGCAGAGTGTCGTGACCGCAAGAGTCCAGAGGAGGTTGGAGTCCCGCATGCGTCGTTACGAAGTAATGGTCATTCTGGACCCTTCGCTCGATGAGCGCACCGTCGCGCCGTCCCTCGACCAGTTCCTCACCGTGGTCCGCAACGACGGCGGCACCGTGGAGAAGGTCGACGTCTGGGGCCGTCGCCGTCTCGCCTACGACATCGACAAGAAGTCGGAAGGCATCTACGCCGTCATCGACCTGTCCGCGCAGCCCGCGACGGTCAAGGAGCTCGACCGCCAGATGAACCTCAACGAGGGCATCCTGCGCACCAAGGTTCTCCGCCCCGACGTGCACTAAGCAGCTCGTCGCCCGGCTTTTTGTCGGGCGTCGGCCGTACTCTGAGCCGTAACCCAAAGCGAAGGCGTGCAGGAAGGCGAGCGCTGGCCATGGCAGCAGGCGACACCGTAATCACCATCGTCGGCAATCTTGTCGACGACCCCGAGCTGCGCTTCACCCCGACGGGGCAAGCGGTGGCCCGGTTCCGCATCGCGTCCACTCCGCGGTTCATGGATCGTCAGACCAACGAGTGGAAGGACGGCGAGAGCCTCTTCCTGACCTGCAACGTGTGGCGGCAGGCGGCGGAGAACGCCGCCGAGAGCCTCCAGCGCGGCATGCGGGTCATCGTGCAGGGGCGGCTCAAGCAGCGGTCCTACGAGACCAAGGAAGGCGAGAAGCGCACCGTTTACGAGGTCGAGGTCGACGAGGTCGGCCCGTCTCTGCGCAACGCCACCGCCAAGGTCAACCGCACCACCCGTCAGGGTGGCGGCGGCGGTGGCGGCGGCTTCGGCGGCGGCCCGGCCGACGACCCGTGGGCCTCCGCGTCGCCCGCTCCGCCCCAGGGCGGCGGCGGCTTCGGCGGCGGCTTCCAGGGCGGCGGCCAGCAGAGCGGCGGCTTCAGCGGCGGCGGCGACTTCAGCGACGAACCGCCTTTCTAGACCCAGTCCACAAGCCCGAGACCATTCCCGCTTCAACGGCGGGGCTCTGAAAGGAGCACCACGATGGCCAAGCCGGCACTGCGCAAGCCCAAGAAGAAGGTTTGCCTGTTCTGCCACGACAAGATCTCCTACGTCGACTACAAGGACACGGCGCTGCTGCGGAAGTTCATCTCCGACCGCGGCAAGATCCGTGCGCGCCGGGTGACGGGCAACTGCACCCAGCACCAGCGCGACGTGGCGACCGCGATCAAGAACGCCCGTGAGGTGGCTCTGCTGCCTTACACGAGCACCGCGCGCTAAGGAGGCCTGTCGATATGAAGCTCATCCTCACCAACGAGGTCTCCGGCCTCGGCACCCCTGGTGACGTCGTCGAGGTCAAGGACGGCTACGGCCGCAACTACCTCATCCCGCGCGGCTTCGCCATGCGTTGGACGCGTGGCGCGGAGAAGCAGATCGAGTCCATCAAGAAGGCTCGTGACGCGCGCGAGATCCGCGACCTGGGCACCGCCAAGGAGGTCGCCGGCCAGCTCGGCGCCCTGCGCGTGCGCCTGACCACCCGCGCGGGCGACTCCGGTCGCCTGTTCGGCTCGATCACCACGGGCGACATCGCCGACGCCGTCAAGGCCGCCGGCGGCCCGATCCTCGACCGCCGTCGCATCGAGATCATCAACCCGATCAAGAGCGTCGGCAGCCACAAGATCAGCGTCAAGCTGCACCCTGAGGTGTCGGCCTCGGTCGACGTCGAGGTCGTCGCCGGCTGACGTCGGCACGCCTGCCCACGGCCCCCGCTCCCTTCCCGGGAGCGGGGGCCGTGTGCGTCTCCGGGGCCCGGCCGCGACGGCACGTCCGGTGTGGGCTGGTATGAGCCCAGGTGACGGCGTATTTCCTAGCGGGGCAGCGTACAATCGGCTCGTTCTTCCTCGCGTTCCCCTCCTGGAGGCACCACCCATGGTCCGTCCCTCGACGCTGCTCGCGCTGGGCGCCCTCGCCGCGGCCGTCGCGTGCGCACCCGTCGACAACACGGCGACCAGCGCCGGCCCCTCGGGCACGACGGCGTCCACGGCGTCCGGAGCGTCCACGGCGTGCAGCAAGGACCAGCTCAAGCTCGTCAACGCGGGCAAGCTGACCATCGGCACCGACAAGCCCGCCTACGAGCCGTGGTTCAAGGACGACGACCCGGCCAACGGGCAGGGGTTCGAGAGCGCGATGGCGTTCGCGGTCGCCGGGGAGCTGGGCTTCGACCGCGACGAGGTGCAGTGGAGCACGGTCAAGTTCGACTCGGCCTTCGCCCCGGGCGCCAAGCTGTTCGACTTCGACGTCAACCAGGTCTCCATCACCCCCGATCGGGCCAAGGTGGTCGACTTCAGCCACGGCTACTACACGGTCAAGCAGGCCGTGGTGGCGCTGGGCGACGGCAAGTTCGCCGCGGCCAGGACGCTGGCCGACCTCAAGGACGCCAAGATCGGCGTCCAGGTCGGCACCACCTCGCTCGACGCGGTGAAGAACGTCGTCAAGCCCGCCGGTGACCCCAACGTCTTCAACGACCAGGTCGACGCCGTCAACGCGCTGAAGAACAAGCAGGTGGACGCCATCGTCGTGGACCTGCCGACGGCGTTCTACGTCACGGCCGCGCAGGTCGAGGGCTCCAAGATTGTCGGCCAGTTCAGCTCGACGGGCGGCACGCCCGAGGAGTTCGGCCTGGTCATGGAGAAGGGCAACCCGATCAAGACCTGCGTGGACAAGGCCGTGGACGCGCTGAAGTCCAAGGGGGAGCTGGCCAAGATCGAGCAGCAGTGGCTCGGCTCGGCGGCGGGCGCGCCCGAGCTGACGTGACGACGCCGCACACGCCGATGACCGACATGCCGGCCGGCCCGGTCTGGGTCAAGAGCGACCGGCAGGTGGAGCGGGAGCGGGTCCGCAGGGCGCGGACCCGCCGCTCCGCGTCCATCGCCACCGCCTCCACCTTCGTCTTCGTCGTCCTGGTCGGCTGGCTCGTCACGACCTCGCCGGGCTGGCCGCGCGTGCAGGAGACGTTCTTCAACCCCGAGCACTTCGTCAGGTCGCTGCCCGACGTGCTCACCGGGTTCTGGCTGAACATCAAGATCTTCCTGATCGCGGAGCCGATCATCCTGGTGGTCGGCCTGCTCGTCGCGCTGCTGCGGACGACCAGGACCGCCGCCCTGTTCCCGATCCGGGCACTCGCGACGCTGTACGTCGACGTCTTCCGCGGCGTGCCGACGCTGCTCGTGATCTACCTGGTCGGCTTCGGCCTGCCGGCGCTGCGCCTGCAGGGCATCCCGAACGACTACACCACCCTGGGCGTCATCGCGCTGACGCTCTCGTACGGCGCGTACGTGGCCGAGGTGTTCCGCTCGGGCATCGAGTCGGTCCACCCCAGCCAGGTGGCCGCGGCCCGCTCGCTCGGCCTCAGCCACGGCAGGACCATGCGCTTCGTGGTGCTGCCGCAGGCCACCCGGCGGGTCGTGCCGCCGCTGCTGAACGACTTCATCTCGCTGCAGAAGGACACCGCGCTGGTGGCCACGCTGGGCGTGCTGGAGGCGCTGCGGCAGGCGCAGATCTACGCCTCCAGCAAGTTCAACTACACGGCCTACCTGGCGGCCGCCCTTCTGTTCATCCTGCTGACGATCCCGATGGCCAGGTTCACCGACTACCTGGCCGAGCGCACCAGGAGGAGGCGCGGCGCATGAGCCTGCTGACCATCGACGACGTGTGGAAGAACTTCCACGGCCACAGCGTCCTGCGCGGCATCGACCTGGAGGTGCGCCCGCACGAGGTGGTGAGCCTGATCGGCGCCTCCGGCTCGGGCAAGTCCACGCTGCTGCGCTGCGTCAACCTGCTGGAGACCGTGGACGACGGCGCGATCCTGCTGGAAGGCCAGGACATCACCGACCCACGGGTGGACGCCGACCAGGTGCGCAGGAAGCTGGGCATCGTGTTCCAGGCGTTCAACCTGTTCCCGCACATGACCGTGCTGGACAACGTCACGCTGGCGCCGCGCCAGGTCCACAAGGTGCCCAGGGCGCGGGCCGAGGAGGAGGCCCACGCGCTGCTCACCAGGTTCGGGCTGGCGCACAAGGCCACGGCGTACCCGGACCAGCTCTCCGGCGGCCAGCAGCAGCGGGTGGCCATCATCCGGGCGCTGGCGACGCAGCCGCGGCTGATGCTGCTCGACGAGGTCACCTCGGCGCTCGACCCGGTGCTGCTGGAGAAGGGGCCGCCGGAGAAGATCTTCAGCGAGCCGGACCAGCCGCGTACCCGCGACTTCCTGCGCAGCGTGCTCGAAGCGCGGCGCCTGTAGCGGGCGGGCCCCGGCGCTTCCGCGACAGCGACCACGGGGCGGCTACGCCCCGGTCACCAGCCATGCGCCGCCCGCGGCGCGCCGGCTGAGCGTGATCCAGCGTGCCACCATCCAGACCCCGAGCGCGCACCAGAGGGCGACGATGCCGAAAGCCCCCGCGATCAGGGCCGCCGGCAGGTACGCGAGCGTGGTCCACACCCCCGCCCACGCGAGGTAGCGCTGGTCGCCCGCGCCGATCAGCACCCCGTCGAGCACGAACACCACGCCGCAGATGGGCTGGAAGACCGCCACGGGCCACAGCACGGCCAGGAGCTGCTCGGTGACGTCCGGATCGGCGTCGAACAGCCCGGGCAGCAGCGGCCTGGCCGCGACCACCAGCAGGCCGAGCAGCACGCCCGACCACAGTCCCCAGCGCACCATGCGCGCGGTCGCCGCCCTGGTCGCGTCCGCGTCGCCGGCCCCGAGGGTGCGGCCGGTGATCGCCTGTCCCGCGATGGCGATGGCGTCGAGCGCGAAGGCCAGCAGCGTCCACAGCTGCGTGGCGATGGCGTACGCGGCGAGCTGCGACTCGCCCATGCGGGTGGCGATCACGGTCCCCACGACGAGCACGATCCGCAGGCACACCGTACGGACGAACAGCGCCAGGCCGGCCGTACCCGCCCGCCTGACGCCCGCCACGTCAGGGGCCAGCGGCGTGCCGCGCCGCCGGGCGCCCCTGACGACCACGGCCACGTAGACGACGGCGCCGAGCGTCTGCGCGAGCACGGTCCCCCAGGCCGAGCCGGCGATGCCCCACCCGAGCACCAGCACGAACCACGCGTTCAGGGCCGCGTTGAGCGCGAACGACCCGACCGCGACCACGAGCGGGGTGACCGTGTCCTGGAGCCCGCGCAGCACGCCGGTGCCGGCCAGCACGACGAGCATGCCGGGCGCGCCGAGCAGGCTGATGCGCAGGTACGTGACCGCCTCGGCGGCCTGCTCGGGGCTCGCGCCGAACAGGCTCACGACGGCCGGGGCGAGCGGCCAGCCGAGCGCGATGAGCCCGAGGCCGATGCCGAGCGCCAGCCAGACGCCGTCCACACCGTCGCGCATGGCCCGCCCGTGCTCGCCCGCCCCGGTGCTGCGCGCCACGGACGCCGTGGTGCCGTACGCGAGGAAGACGCACAGGTTCACCATCGTCGCGAGGACGGTGCCCGCCACGCCCAGCGCGCCCACGGCGACGGTGCCCAGCCCGTGTCCCACGATCGCGTAGTCGGCCAGCAGGAACAGCGGCTCGGCCACCAGCGCGCCGAACGCCGGCACGGCAAGGCGGAGGATCTCCTTGTCCTGGCGTGTAATGGGCATTTGCCTATTATGGCCCTTACCTGGCATGTCGGGCCAACTTTCTTTCCTCCACAGTCGGTGGATAGTGTTTTCGCTGCTCAGCGCCATGGTCGTTGAGAAGTGAACAAGTTATCCCCAGGCTCGTCCACAGAGCTTTCACATGTTCGGCGCGATAATCCACAGCTTGTCCACAGAGTTATCCACAGGCCGCGTTGCTGTCCGCCCGGGAAGCGGCCAAACTGTCAGACCGGTCGACTACAAGTGGGGGTGGTGCGACCGACGGAAGCTGTTGAGGGGGCGCCGTGAGCATCGACGAGGAGACGGGCGCCGGCCCGGGGTTCGAACGCACACCGCCCAGCAACATCGAGGCCGAGCAGTCCGTCCTGGGCGGCATGCTGCTGTCCAAGGACGCCATCGCCGACGTCGTCGAGATCATCCGCTCCGACGACTTCTACCGGCCGGCCCACCAGATGATCTACGACGTCATCACCGACCTGTACGGCCGGGGCGAGCCCGCCGACGCGGTCACCGTCTTCGACGAGCTGCAGAAGCGCGGCGAGATGGCCAGGGTCGGCGGCGCCGCCTACCTGCACACGCTGACCGCCGTCGTCCCCACGGCCGCCAACGCCGGCTACTACGCCAAGATCGTCCGCGAGCAGGCCATCCTCCGCCGCCTCATCGAGGCCGGCACCCGCATCGTCTCCTTCGGCTACGGCGGCCAGAACGAAGAGGTCGACGACCTCGTCGACCGCGCCCAGGCCGAGATCTACAAGGTCACGGAGCGACGCACCTCCGAGGACTACGCGCCGCTGGCCGACATCATGCCGGGCGCCCTGGACGAGCTGGAGGCCATCGGCAGCCGCGGCGGCCAGATGGTCGGCGTCCCCACCGGCTTCCAGGACCTCGACCAGCTCACCAATGGCCTCCACCCGGGCCAGATGATCGTCGTGGCCGCCCGTCCCGCGATCGGCAAGGCACTGGCCCTGGACACGCCGCTGCCCACGCCGACGGGCTGGACGACGATGGGGGAGGTCGCGGTCGGCGACCACCTGATCGGGGCGGACGGCAGGCCGACCCGTGTCGTGGCCGCCACCGAGGTGATGCACGGCAGGCCGTGCTACGAGGTGGAGTTCGCCGACGGCACCGTGGTCGTCGCCGACGGCTCCCACCAGTGGCTCACCGAAACGCGAGCCTCGGGCGGCTCCATCCGGCAGGCCGCGTCGGTCAGGACGACCGAGGAGATCGCCGCCACGCTTCGCTGCGACACCGCGGATCGGCGATACAACCACAGTGTGCCGGTGACCCGGGCGGCCGACCTGCCCGAGCGCGACCTCCCGCTCCCGCCGTACACGCTGGGAGTGTGGCTCGGCGGCGGGCACAGCGACAACGCGCGGTTCACCACGACGGACCCCGAGATCGTCGGCCACATGGAGCAGGACGGCGTCCGCGTCGACAAGGTCGGCCCCGGACCGCTGTACTCCTTCACGCTTCCGGAGCCACCCGGGGTCGCGGAGGCGATCCTCCGAAGCCTGGACGTGCTCGGGAACAAGCACGTCCCGGCCGCCTACCTGCGCGCCGGCGAGCGGCAGCGTCGCGAAATCCTCGCCGGCCTGCTGGACACCGGCGGACACGCCGATCCCGGCGGCACGGTCGTTCTCGCGGTCACCGACCAGCGGCTCGCCCACGACGTGCGCGAGCTGGTCCTCAGCCTGGGATACACGGCGACCATGACCACGAAGACGGTCCAGGGCCGCTCGTGCCACCGGATCTGCTTCACCCCGGCGGACAAGGTGTTCAAGCTCTCCCGCAAGCTCGCCGGGCAGAGCCCCACGCAGACGCACGAGATCGGCTACCGGCACATCACGGCCGTCCGCCGGATCGACTCCGTGCCCGTGAGATGCGTCGAAGTGGACAACCCCGACCATCTGTACCTCGCCAGCCGTGCCTGGATTCCCACCCACAACTCCACGCTCGGGCTCGATTTCGCCAGGTCGGCGGCGATCAAGCATGGGATGACCACCGTCATCTTCTCCCTGGAGATGTCGCGCAACGAGATCACCATGCGTCTGCTCTCGGCCGAGGCGCGGGTGGCGCTGCACGCGATGCGCTCCGGCATGATGGGCGACGACGACTGGACGCGGCTGGCGCGCCGGATGAGCGAGGTGGCCGAGGCGCCGCTGTTCATCGACGACTCGCCCAACATGTCCATGATGGAGATCCGGGCCAAGTGCCGCCGCCTCAAGCAGCGCAACGACCTGCGGTTCGTGGTCATCGACTACCTCCAGCTGATGAGCTCGCCGAAGAAGACCGAGAGCCGCCAGAACGAGGTGTCGGAGATCTCGCGTGCCATCAAGCTGCTGGCCAAGGAGCTGGAGGTCCCGGTCATCGCGATCTCCCAGCTCAACCGTGGCCCCGAGCAGCGCACCGACAAGCGCCCGGCGGTGAGCGACCTTCGCGAGTCCGGATGCCTGACCGCCGCCACGCGGATCATGCGGGCCGACACCGGAGCGGAGGTCTCCCTGGGTGAGCTGCTGGCGTCGGGAGCCCGGGACATTCCGGTGTGGTCCCTGGACGAGCGCCTGAAGCTGGTCCCACGGACGATGACGCACGTGTTCCCCAGCGGGGTGAAGCGGGTGTACCGCGTGCGGCTGCGTTCCGGGCGGGAGGTCGAGGCGACCGCGAACCACCCGTTCCTCTCCTACGACGGATGGCGTGCCCTCGAAGAGCTGGCGCCCGGTACGAGGGTGGCCGTCCCGAGACACGTCCCGCCCCCGCTCGACATCACGCCGTGCGACGAGGACGAGCTGATCCTTCTCGCGCGCCTCATCGGTGACGGCTCATTCGTCGAGCGGCAGCCGATCCGTCACGGCGGCGTCGACGGGGCCGACCCGTCCGCTGTCGCCGAGTGGCTCGACGGGCTGGGACTCCTCGGGTTGAGGAGTCACGAGAAGTTCCTGCCCGCCGGCCTGTTCTCGCTGCCGAAGACGCAGGCCGCCCTCTTCCTGAGGCACCTGTGGGCCACGGACGGTCGCGTCCGGTGGGACGACCCGCGCCGCGAGGCCCGGGTCTCTTACACGTCGGCCAGCAGGCGGTTGATCGACGACGTGGCTCGCCTGCTGCTCCGGTTCAACGTGATGACGACGGTCGAGGAGGTGCGCGAGGGCGGGCAACGTCCCTCGTACCAACTGCTCGTCCACGGAGCCGAGAACCAGCTCCGCTTCCTGGACGAGATCGGGATCGACGGGGCCCGCGCGACCCGGGCGGCGGAGTGCGTACGCCGTCTGCGCGGTGTGACCGCCGGCACCGACCTCGACACCGTGCCGGAGGACGTCTGGACCAAGGTGCGATCGGTGCTGCTCGAGAAGCGCGTGAGCCAACGGGAGTACGCCGCAGCGGTGACGACCGAACCCGGCGGCACCGGCCTGTGGGAAACGTCACCGAGTCGCGAACGGCTGGGCAGGATGGCGGCCGTCCTCGGCGAGGCCGACCTCGAACTGCTGGCGACCAACGACATCTTCTGGGATGAGATCGTCTCCGTCGAGGATCTGGGCGAGCAGCCCGTCTTCGATGCCACGGTCATGGGGACGCACAACTTCATCGCCAACGGGATCAGCCTGCACAACTCGATCGAGCAGGACGCCGACATGGTCATCCTGCTGCACCGGGAGGACGCGTACGAGCGGGAGTCGCCACGGGCCGGCGAGGCGGACCTGATCGTCGCCAAACACCGAAATGGACCGACCGCCACCGTCACCGTCGCCTTCCAAGGGCACTACTCCCGCTTCGTCGACATGGCTCAGCACTAGGGGCGTCCTGTAGGTTCTCATCGATCTTGGCCAAGTCTCAGTGGCCAAGGCCACCGTCTGGCCAGTTGGCCGTCATGCTGAGACGGCATAGGTATCAGCTTTGTCGTTCGCCCCTCTTGGCGCAGTAGACGCTGGATTGTACGGTCGTTCCGTAGTCGAGTCACTCTATGTGGTCGATTTTATGCGATTTGTGATCCTTGGTCTGCTGGGAGAGGGTCGTGGCGGGTTGACGCTGAGGTCGACAGCGCGCTGGTCAGTCTCCGTATGGAAGACGGGCGTACGGAGGAGGACTGCGCCTGGGCAGAGATGCCCGCGGTCGACTGGGGCGCAGTCGCGCCCTGGCGGAGCTTTCGCTGGCATGCTGGGCAGAAGCACTACTCGGGAACCTACTGGTGCGCCACCAATCATGATCACGTGATCTACGAGTCGCGCCTCGAACTTGCCCGGCTGATCTATGCCGATTTCGACCGTGGCGTACGGAAGATAGTCGCCCAGCCGTTCCTGCTCAAGGCGCAGGTCGATGGCGCCTGGTGCCGACACGTCCCGGACTACTTACTCATCCCCGCAGATGGGGAGGCGCCGCTCGTGGTGGACGTCAAGCCGAGTCACCTACGCCAGAAGCCCAAGGTCGCCAAGGCACTGAACTGGGCACGGACAATCGTGGAAGCCCGTGGCTGGCGGTTCGAGGTCTGGTCCGAACCTCCCGCCGCCGAGCTGGCGAATCTCCGGTTCCTGGCCGGATACCGGCGCACATGGCTGATTGACAAACGTATCTCGGCGGAGATCCAGAACGCGAACCTGGACGGTGTCACCTTCGGGGAGGCGCTGGAGAGCTTCACGAGCTGGCCACCATGGCGAGTGCGACCAGCACTTCTGCATGCGCTCTGGATTCAGCGGCTTGCGACCGATTTGAGCAGGCCATTGAGCCTTGACCATCGACTGAACGTGACGCCATGAACCGAGAATCGGTGCGACTCGGCGTCGGAACCCGGCTCGTCCACGACGGCGAAGTCCTGGTGGTGGAGGAGGTGGTTGCCACCCCCGCCGGCCTGGAAGTGCTGGCCAAGGACGGGCAAGGCAGTTGGCGACGAGTGTCAGCCCGCATATTAGTGACCGGCGCCGCTCGGGTGATTTCTCCCGAGCCGAGGACGCCGGAGCCGGGCGAGACAGTGGCAGCCAGGCTGTCTCAGCTGGATCCCTCCGAACAGGCCGTTCTACTCGAACGAGCAGCACATCTTCGCGAGCTCCTCACCGGATATCGGTCGGGCAGCGCTGAACTGGCTGCTCCTGGTGAGCCCCGGCCAGAGTACGCCGCAGGTGTCCCACTGATGCAGCGCTATGCGAGTAAAGCGTCCGAGCTCAACGTTGCAGTCCGGACCATTCGCCGGTGGGTGCGGGGCTTTCGCAAGGAGGGTGAAGCCGGGCTGATTTCTATCGACACCCCGGGCACCGTGTCCGGACGACGGCGAGTCGATCCCCAATGGACCGAAACGGCTCTGGAAATCATGGCGGAGCATGTCGAGGAGTCCAAGCCATTCCGGATGATGGTGATCCGGCGGACCGCAGCGAGGCTTGAGACACGGCACGGGCCAGGCGCGATCGAGCTGCCGAGCCGCGCGACCGCGTTTCGCGTCTTGGAAGAGCTGGAGCGCCGTCGGCCGACGTTCCGGTTGAGCACCAAGCGGAACAGGGACATCGCAGAGAGACCTCGAGGAACCTATGGGAAGCGCATCACGTCGACTGCCGCGCAACGGATCTTTCCAACTCCACAGTTCGACCTCCGCGAGCTTCCCGACCCCTCCCACCAAGGCAAGACCCCACACGGCCTGCTACTCATCATCATCCCGCCCAGTGGAAACGCTCCCCACGCGGTCGCCAAACCTGGGAAGGAGGTCCGACTCGCCTACCCGCGCCGCCACCTCAGCAACAAGATTTGGTTGTCAGAGAGCGACGTGGCTGCCGCCTACCGGCGCCGCTTCACCGCTGCCGCCGACCAGCAATCCCGCGTCGCCGCCGTAGGACGCCTTTTGACGCTGAAATCCCCATCCGCGCTCCCGCGCGGATAGGGATGGTCAGGCCTGCAGGTAGTGCAGGACGGCGAGTACCCGGCGGTGGTCGTTTTCCGACGGAGACAGGCCGAGCTTGGTGAAGATCTGCGTCACGTGCTTCTCCACCGAGCCGTACGACAGGAACAGCGCGGCGGCGATGGCGTTGTTGGAACGCCCCTCCGCCATCATGGCCAGCACCTCGCGTTCCCTCGGGGTGAGTGTGCCCAGGGTCTCCGCGCGGCGGCTGGCGCCCATGATCTGGGTGACGACCTCGGGGTCGAGGACGGTCTGCCCGGCCGCGATCTGGTCGAGCGCGGCCAGGAAGTCCTTGACGTCGGCGACGCGCTCCTTCAGCAGGTATCCCACGCCATGGGCGCCGCCGGCGAGCAACTGGATCGCGTAACGCGTCTCGATGTACTGGGAGAACACCAGCACGCCCACCTCTGGGTGATCACGGCGGATCTGGATCGCGGCTCGCAGGCCCTCGTCGGTGTGGGATGGCGGCATGCGTACGTCGACCACGGCGATGTCGGGACCGTGTTCGGCCACGGCGGCCAGGAGCGCGTCGCCATCGCCCACGGCGGCCACCACCTCGTGGTCGCGGGAGGTGAGCAGCATGTACAGGCCCTCCCGGAGCATCACGGCGTCCTCGGCGATCACGATGTGCATGCACTGCTCCGGTCAGATGTGCAGGGGGAGTTCGACTGTGATCACCGTAGGTCCTCCGGCCGGGCTGTGAATGTCGATCATGCCGTCCAACGTCTGGACCCGGGCGGCCAGTCCGCGTAAACCGGATCCGGTGCCGATCGCCGCGCCGCCAGTGCCGTCGTCGCGCACCCGCAGGATCAGCAGCCCATCACGTACCCGTACCGCGATGGCGGCGTGCCTGGCGCCGCTGTGCTTGACCACGTTGGCGAGCAGTTCCGTCGTGCAGAAGTAGGCGATGGCCTCGATGGCCGGAGCCGGTCGCGCGGGCAGGTCGGCTTCGAACCGGGCGGGGATCGGGCTCCGTGCGGTGAGCGTGGCCAGGGCGACCTCCAGCCCTTGGTCGAGTGCCGGCGGGTGGATGCCGCGGATCAGGTCACGCAGCTCGGCCATGGTCTCCTTGGCGATGCGGTGCGCGCTGCCGACGAGGATGCGGGCGCGCTGGAGCCGTTCGGGCTGGTCGGCCTGCTCGAGCTCGTCCTGAGCCATGCCAAGGCTCATGGCCAGCGTCACCAGCCGTGCCGCCGTCCCGTCGTGCAGGTCTCGTTCGATCCGGCGGAGCCTGGCGATCGCGTCCTCTGCGGCCAGCGCCCGTGCCTGCTCCAGCCGGCGGATCCGGGTGTCGCCCGGCGCGGGCCCGAGCAGCGTACGGGCGAGCATGCGCTCGGGGGCCAGGGCGAGGTGGACGCCCCACGGGGCGAGGAGCAGCAGCGCCAGTCCGGCGACGCTCACCAGCGCCGCAACCGGCCAGCCGGGGGGAGACAGGTGCGCCAAGGCGGAGAACTGCCCCCACAGGGGGCAGCCGAGCAGAAGCAGGCCGCCTCCCCACAACCCGGCGGCGGCCGCACAGGCGACCACGGCCGCCGGCAGCCGGAGCAGGCTATGGATGACGGCGCGCCATCCCGTCACGTCACCGAGCGCCGCGCCGAGCCGGTTCAGCAGGCCCGGCCCGGCACAGAACGGGCCGGGATCGGGCACCCGCACCCCGGCCCACGCTCGTGCCAGCCGTCGATTGGCCGTGCCGAGCCCTCTGGCCGCCATCACGCTCAGGGCCAGCATCGGCACTCCGACGAGATTCGCCGTCAAGATGACGCTCAGCAGCACGAGAACGAGATGGACCAGGCCGGCTCCCAGCATCAACGGCAACATCAGCACGTAAGCGAGCTCACGCTGCGACCGCTCCCGCACCGGAGTAGTGATCAGCACACGCCACCTCTCTGCTTGCCTGTCCACGCTTCTCCTCGCCAGACGCCGCACGCCGTCCAGCCTGACGGACACGCACGCGCGAGAACACCCGGACAGCCCGTGGGGGACATCCCGAAACCAACACGGAGGACGTCCCGGTGGTGGCCATCCGGTCGGTGTCACCAGAGTGATCACCATGACGACAACCAAGCAGCGGCGCAGGCGCGGTAAGCCCAGAGCACTGGTCATCGGTGTAACGGTGGCGGCGCTGGCAGGAATGACCCCGGGGGCCTCCGCCGCTCGGGATGCGCAGCCGACCTGGCGGGACTGCGCCGGCCAGGGCATACCGGCGGGCATGCAGTGCGCTGCGATCGAGGTGCCGGTGAACTGGGCCAAGCCGGACGGGCCGAAGGTCAAACTGGACCTGGCCCGGCTGCCCGCCACCGAGTCTGCGCGCCGGATCGGCAGCGTGCTGGGGGTTCCCGGCGGTCCCGGGGCCAACGGGATTGACGACCTGAAGCGCGCTGCGACCGACCTCACCGAACTGCGGCGCAGGTTCGACCTCGTCGCCTACAAACCGCGCAACAGCGTGTGGCGCGATCAGATACCCCCATCCTGCATGCAGCCCGGGACGTCACTATTTGAGCCACAGGGCCAGAAGCAGTACAAGGCATTGGCCGCGGCGATGGCCAAGGCCTTCAAAGCCTGCCAGAACGCGGACAAGACCGGCCTGTTCGCCCACATGGACTCGCTGTCGGTGGCCAGGGACATGGACGCGGTTCGCGAGGCTCTGGGCGAGGAACGGCTGAGCTTCATGGCCAACTCCTACGGAGGGGTGCCCGCCGCCGCCTATGCTCGGCTGTTCCCGCAGCGCATCCGAGCCATGTATCTCGACGGGACGATCAACCAGGTCGACGGTTGGCCCGACCAGACGCTACGGACTCTGCCCGTCCTGGAACGGGTCTTCACCAGGTTCACCACCTGGTGTGCGGACACTCCCGCCTGCGCGTTGTACGGACGGGACGCCGGGGCGGTCTGGCGCAAGCTCATTCGAGACGCCGATCGCCAGCCGATCCCAGTCACGTCGTCCGAGTTCGGCAAGGGCGAGCTGACCGGATGGCATCTGAGGAGTTTCGGCTTCATCGGCGACCCCGGACCGAACAACTCGCGGTGGCTGGCCTTCGCTGCGGCGGTCGACAAGGCCCGGGGCGGGGACGGGTCCGGTTTCGCCGATTTCGCTCTCGGCAACGCGCGGATCTGGGCCGCGCCCGGAGTTCTGGCGATGACGTGCGCAGATGACCGTGGCTACAGCAGCTACGCGCAGCTGCAGAAGTTCCGCCGTCAGGCGCAGAAGATCTCGCCGAACTTCGGGGGAGCCTCATTCGACGCGCTCGGATGCACCGGTTGGCCGCTACCGGTCGCCAACCCGTCCCGCCCGCTGCCGACCCGCGGCCTGCCGCCATTCCTGGGAGTCGGCAGCACGTGGGGCGACTACGCATGGACCGAGAGCTTCACCAGGATGATCCCGGGCTCAGTGACCGTCGGCTACGACGGACCTGGCCATGTCATATACCTGTCGGGCAAGAAGTGTCCTATCCAGCACGCCACCACGTACCTGACCGACCTGAGGCTGCCCAAGCCGGGTACCACCTGCCCTGCCGAATGACAGCCATATCGGTTGGAATCGGCTACCGGGTCAGCACCACCGCGAGACCATGAGGAGGCGCGCAGTTGATCGGGTGAGGCCAACGGCTCTCACATCGCAGACCATGGCCCAGATCGACTCGGCGCCTTACCGATAAACTGAACCAGCAGACCGAACCCGTTGACCTGGTTCCGGGAATGCGCAGTATGGACGCCCCTTCGTCGACGGTTCTGACATCACGCACACGCACGCGACGTGAGAGTCCAGGTCGGGACGAAGTTGACAGCATGATCGTTCGGCAAGGCTGGACAGCCTCTAGGCGGCTGCGGAGGACCTCGACCTCGAAGCACTCACGGGCAAGATCGCGAACGTGACCTGCGACAAGTCGAGCTGCCTGAATCCTGACAGCACATGCGACTATTGGTTGTCATATCTGTTGATTTGCTCTCTATGATCCCTTCGTGCTCAATACCTACCAAGCCATCGCGCCCAGGTTTGAGGAAAAGTCCGCCACACTGAGACGACCTCGGTGGCCAAGCTGTGAGACAGCGAGCGTCTTACCTGGTCAGCGCTTCTCGGCTGTCCACGCCCTCTGAGTTCCTACACGTCCACGACGCCGGCAGGCAGGCTGTCCGCGCCGCGGAAGGCGCGCATGGCAGCGGCTACGCAGTTCTGCGTAGACGACTAGTGCCCCGGTACGCCCGTCGTCGTAGGCGCTCGCGCGTCCGGGGGGAAGTGTTCTCGCGCGCGGGAACCGTAGGATCGCGGCATGGAAGACCGCTTCGCGCCGTTGCGCCTGCCTGTGCCGGCGCAGGACGTGTTGCTCACGGTCTTCATCACCGTGATGCAGGTTCAGGGCACGATGGTGCGCAATGCCGGCGAGGTGGTGCAGCGTCCCCTCACCGACCTCGGGAACCTGGGATACGTCCTGCTGATCGTGAGCGGTGTGGTCGTCGCCGGCCGCCGCCGGTGGCCGGTGCCGGTGTTCGTCACCGCCGCGCTCGCCAGCCTGCTCTACTACGGCTTGGGCTTCCCGGACGGGCCGGGCTGGCTCGGGCTCTTCGTCGCCCTCTACACCCTCGCCGCGTACGGTGACGGGCGCCGGTCGCTGGTCACAGCCGGTGTGGGCACCACGGTGCTCGCCATCGGCTGGCTGGTCGCCGCGGCCGACATCGAGCCACGCGCCGCCATCGGCTGGGTGTTCTTCCGGATCGGCGCGTCGGTCATGAGCGCGGCCCTCGGCGAGTCCGTCCGGTCCCGGCGGGTCATCGCGGCCGAAGCCCAGGAGCGCGCCGAGTTGGCCGAACGGACTCGCGAGGAGGAGGCGCGGGCCCGTGTCGACCTGGAACGGCTCCGCATCGCGCGCGAGGTCCACGACACCGTCGCGCACGCCATAGCGATCATCAACGTCCAGTCCGGTGTCACCGCGCACGTCCTCGACAAGAGGCCGGAAGTGGCGCGCGAGGCGCTGCGAGCCATCGAGCAGACCAGCTCCCGGGCGCTGCGGGAGATGCGGGCCATCCTCGGGGTGCTTCGCGACGACGACGGTGACGACGGCGGGCGCGTGCCGTACCCCGGGCTGGGGCAGATCGAGGAGCTGACCGCCAAGGCCCGCGAAGCGGGACTCGACATCAAGCTTGAGGAGACCTCGCCCGCGGCGCCGTTGCCGAGCGCGGTGGGAAGCGCCGCCTACCGAATCCTCCAGGAATCGATCACCAACGTGATCCGCCATGTCGGCCCGACCCGGGTGACGGTGGCGCTGAACCCCGGGATCGAGGCGTTGGAGATCCGCGTGACCGATGAGGGCCGCCTCGCCGTCCCGCCTGATGACCTCGCGGACCCGCATCCGCCGGCCCGGCATCCGGCCGGCGCCGGCGGCTCGGCCAGGCCCGGCCGGGGCATCCTCGGTATGCGCGAGCGCTGTCAGCTGCTGGGTGGGGAGCTCGACGCCAGGCCGCTGCCGGGCGGCGGGTTCGAGGTCAGGGCACGACTGCCCCTCGCGCCGACCGGGTCGCGCCTGTGAACGCGGCCGCCGCGTCACCGCCGGCCGACGCTCCGATCAAGGTGCTGGTCGCCGACGACGAGGGTCTCGTACGTTCTGGGTTCAAGGTCCTGCTCGACCTCGAGGACGACATCACGGTGGTGGGCGAAGCCACCAACGGCGCCGAAGCCGTCGAGCGGGCCCGCGCCACTCGCCCCGACGTCGTCCTCATGGACATCCGCATGCCGAAACTGGACGGGATCCAAGCCACCGCGCAGATCGCCGGGACGCACGGGTTGGAGCGGGTCCGAGTCCTGATCCTCACCACCTACGACACCGACGAGTACGTCTTCGACGCGTTGCAGGCCGGCGCCAGCGGCTTCCTGCTCAAAGACGCCGGACCGGCCGAGCTGCTGCATGCCATCCGGGTGGTCGCCGCCGGAGAGGCGCTGCTCGCGCCGCGGATCACCCGGCGCCTCATCGGCCAGTTCACCGCGCGGCGAACAGCTGCCCGGGCCGCGGAGGACCGGCTCGCGGTGCTGACCGAGCGCGAGCGCGAGGTGCTGGCTCTGGTGGGGCAGGGCCTCAGCAACCACGAGATCGGCGCCGAGCTGTTTCTCAGCCCGGCGACCGCGCGCACCCATGTCAGCCGCGCCATGGCGAAGCTGGGTGCGCGCGACCGTGCGCAACTGGTCGTCATCGCCTACCGGACAGGACTGGTGAGCCGCTGATCCGCGGGCGCTCCTCGGACCGGCCTCGCCGCCCGACCCGGCCCGACGGACCGCCCCGTACGCGGTCCCGGCCCGACGGGCCGCCCCCGTACGCGGTCCCGGTCACGTCGCCGGGGACCTGAGGCCCTTGGACGACAGGGCCGGGACCACCGCCGCGAGCACGGCCAGCAGCGCGCAGCCCGCCGTCACCGCGACGACCGTCCCCCACGGCATCGTCACCCACGGCAGCGTGTCCGCGATCGGCCCGGTGAGCTGGACCAGCGCCGTCCACAGGCCGAAGAGGCTGAGCGCCGTGGCCAGCGCGGCCAGGACGGCCCCGACCGCCACCACCAGCAGCGCCTCGCCCATCACGTACCTCAGGACCTGCGCCCGCGTCGCCCCCAGCAGGCGCAGCGACCCGCGCTCCGCCTCGCGGTCGGACGCGGCCATCAGCAGGGTGTTGACCAGGGCGATCGAGGTGTACGCCAGCATGATGCACAGCACCACCAGCAGGCCCAGCCGGCTGGCCGAGGCGCGGCGCGTGCCGATCTGCAGCTCCCACGCGGCTTTGGTGAGGGCGTCGGCGTTGTGGCCCCGGGTGGCCTGCCGGAGCGCCGCCCCGACCCGCTCCGGCGTCGCACCGGGCCGCAGCTTGACGTACGCCCTGGACGGCAGGGCGGAGAAGGCGTGCGCCGGGGTGACGTAGGAGTCGGCGGCGGAGCGGTCGCCGAGCACGGCCGTGACCGTGAGGGACGTCTCGCTGCCGTCGGCGCGCCACATGGTGACGGACTGGCCGACGTTCAGCTCCCATGTCCGGGACACCGCGATCGTGTCGTCGCGGAGCCCGGCCAGCGAGCCGGCGACGACCGGCACGTCGATGCTCCGGAGCAGCGCTTCGGGATCGACGGCCTCGGCCGGTCGCCGGATCAGCGCGGTCCTGCCTTCGAGGGTGTAGACGCTGGTCGGTGTGGTCGTGGTGACGTCCGCTCCCGGGATGGCGCGCAGGCGCTGGACGAGCTGCCGGTCGAGCCCGGCCGAGCCGGTGGGTATCACGACATAGTCGGCTCGTACCGGCTGCGCCTCCAGCACGGTCCTGGCCGCGTCGCTCATGGCGGCCGCGCCGAGCAGCGAGGCGGCCAGGCCCACCGTGACCAGCACGGGAGCGGCCGTCGCGGCGGTCTGCCGGGCGGAGGCGGCGGCTCCGGCGGCGACGACCGTGCCGCCGGCGCCGCGCAGCCGCTCGACAGGCCAGGTGAGCAGGCGGGTGACGGGCCGCACCACGACGGGCGCGAGCATGCCGACGGCCGCGATGAGCAGCATCAGAACCGGCATGTACGACTTGTTGCCGGTCGCGGACGACGGATCGCCCACGGCCGTCACGGTCATGCTGACCAGCGCCGTGGCGAGAATCGCCAGGCCCGCGACCCACCGGCCGGGCGTCATGGCGCCCTGCTCGACGCTCGACTCGCGCAGGGCCTCGGCCGCGGGCACCCGGCCCGCCCGCCGCGCCGACACGGCGACGCCGAGCAGCGCGACGACCACGCCGGTGCCGAAGGCGATCCACGACGGCACCTGGGAGACGCTCGGCACCAGCCAGCCCGGAGCCATCCCCAGCCCGGCCAGCCAGTCCAGGATCGGACGGGCGCCGAAGGGGCCGAGCAGCGCGCCGGCCGCGGAGGCGGTCACCGCGACCAGCAGCGCCTCGCCGTACACCATGCGCCTGACCTGCGGGACGGTCGCGCCGATCGTCCGCAGCAGGGCGAACTCCCGCCGCCGTTGCCCCACCGCGAACGCGAACGTGGACGAGACCACGAACACGGCGATGAAGCCGGCGAACCCGGCGGCGATGCCGACGATGGTGTTGGCGTTGTCCCGCGCGTTCTCGTCGGCCGCGCGGGAGGGGTCCGCGAGCGCTCTGCCCTGACCGGCCAGAACGCGCGCCTTCCCGCCGACCGCGGCCTCCACCTCGGCGGCGGGCTTCCACAGGGCGAGCGCGGTGACGCGCGGGGAGAGCCGGGCGGCCTGCGCGTCGGAGAAGAAGACCGTGGCCTCGGGACCGGGGGAGGTGACGCCCACGACCGTGTACGCGCCGGCGCCGGAGGCCGTGACGACGGACACCCGATCGCCGACCCGGGCGCCGCCGGTCACCGCGACCTCACGCGCCGAGGCGGGTGCCCGGCCGGTCAGCAGCCGGTGCGGCGCCGTCCTGGCGGCTGCCCACGGGCGCCCCACCGCCGGGGGTCCGCCGGCGAGCTGCGCGGGGAAGGCCCGGTCCACGACCGCTCCGGGCAGCCGCGCGGTCAGCTCGGCGGGTACACCGCGCGGCTCGGCGAGGGGCGCGCTACTGCCGCCCTGCCAGGTGGGCACGGTGAGCCGGTCGTCCGGCACGACGACGACGGGAGCGGCGGCGTAGCGCTGCGGGCCCCGGTCGGGGGAGCCGCTGGTGGTCGCGAGCACCTGGCCGAGCGCGGCGATCAGGGCGGCGCCGAGGGCCAGCGCGGCGAAGGTGCCGGCGAACGAGACCCACCGCGTCCGCAGGGTGGCCAGGGCGATCCTCAGCACGACGCCTCCAGTTGCAGCATGCGGGTGGCGACGAGTTCGGCCGTGGGATCGGCCAGCTCGCCGTACACGCGCCCGTCGGTCAGGAACACCACCCGGTCGGCGTACGAGGCGGCGACCGGGTCGTGCGTGACCATCACGATGGTCTGCGCGTGCCGGTCCACCAGCGTGCGCAGGAGCTGGAGCACCTCCCGGCTGGTGTTGGCGTCGAGGGCGCCGGTCGGCTCGTCGGCGAACAGCACGGCGGGCCTGGTGACCAGGGCCCGTGCGATCGCGACGCGCTGCTGCTGGCCGCCCGACATCTCGGCGGGCCGGTGCCCGGCGCGGCCGGCCAGGCCGACGGCCGCCAGGCCCTGCCGTACCAGCTCGGGGTCGGGGCGGCGGCCGGCCAGGCGCAGGGGGAGGCCGACGTTCTGCTCGGCGGTGAGCGACGGCAGCAGGTTGAACGCCTGGAAGACGAACCCGATCCGGTCGCGCCGCAGCAGCGTGAGCTGCTTGTCGGTGAGCCGGGCCAGGTCACGGCCGTCGACCGTCACCTGTCCGGACGTGGGCCGGTCCAACCCGGCGGCGCACTGCAGCATCGTCGACTTGCCCGAGCCGGACGGCCCCATCACGGCCGTGAACGTACCGGTCCTGAAGCCGATCGTCACGTCGTCGAGCGCGGTGACGCCGTGCGCGTACTGCTTGGTGACCGAGGTCAGATCGACCCCTTGCATGAGATCCACGATGCGAACGCTATGGGCGCCCCACGAGGCGGGGTACCGGACGAGTGACTAGGATTCCGCAGGTGCTTGAGGGACGCGCCCACGACCAGGCGAGGCTGGACACGCTGCTCAGCGAGGCCCGTGAGGGCCGCAGCGCCGTGCTGGTGATCCGCGGGGAGCCGGGCATCGGCAAGACCTCGCTCCTCGCCTACGCGGGCGAGCGGGCCGGGGACATGGCCGTACTGCGCGGCACCGGCATCGAGACCGAGGCGGAGATCCCGTTCTCCTCGCTGCACCTGCTGCTGCGCCCCGTCCTCGCCCGCGTGGACACGCTGCCGGAGCGGCAGGCGGCGGCGCTGAGCGGCGCCCTCGGCATCGGGCCCGCCGGCCGGGACGACGAGTTCCTGGTGGGCCTGGCCGTGCTCTCCCTGCTGTCGGACCTGGCCGACGACGGCCCCCTGCTGTGCCTCGTGGACGACGCGCACTGGCTGGACAGGGCCTCGGCGGCGGCGCTGCGGTTCGCGGCTCACCGCCTGCACGCGGAGGGGGTCGTGCTGCTCTTCGGCGCCCGTGACGGCTTCGACGCCGCGGGGCTGCCCGAGCACGTGCTCGGCGGGCTGGACAGGGAGAGCTCCGAGCGGCTGCTGACAGGGCGTGCGCCCGGTCTCGCCGCTCCCATGCGCGAGCGGATCATCGAGGAGAGCGGCGGCAACCCTCTCGCCCTGCTCGAACTCCAGGAGAGCGCGCCCGCCCAGGGTCCCCTTCCGCTGCCGCGCCGCATCCAGGAGGCGTACGCCGCGCGCATCGCCCGGCTGCCGGCGGACGCCGCGACCGTGCTCGTGCTGGCCGCGGTCGAGGACGGCGGCGAGCTGCCCGTCATCGTGCGGGCCGCCGCGGAGCTCGGCGTCGCCCCGGCGGCCCTCGACACGGCGGAGCGGTCCGGGCTGATCAGGATCGACGGGGCTCACGTGGCGTTCGCCCACCCGCTCATGCGCGCCGCCGCGTTCCGGCACGGCACGTACGCCGCGCGGCTGGAGATGCACCGCGTCCTCGCGCGGCTCCTCGGCGGCCGGCCGGACCGGCAGGCGTGGCACCTGGCCGCGGCGGCGACGGGCCCGGACGAGACGGCCGCGCTGGCGCTGGAGCAGGCCCACGTCCCGTTCGGACACGATCCCGGTGATCGTCACGCCGTCGGAGGAGACCACCACGGCTCCGATGTTGTACTCGGCCAGCGCCGC